>UQUM01000006.1 GCA_900544255.1 uncultured Sutterella sp. | reverse complement strand
ACAAATTTTTGAAGAAATTCGAGAAATAAATGCAGATCCGAAGGCTTGAGTGCAACATTGTTGGGAAGTCCAGGTATATTGTTATGCATAGTAAATTTTCAGTCATCAGTGTAGTTTTCCTTTCGGTTCTTCTCTCAGGCTGCGCGGTGGAAGGTGACATCGTTTCTGCTAACAAGTCTGAATCTGGCTTTAAAGATGCTTTTTATAAAGGCACAGAACTAACACTCAACGAAAATCCTGAAGGCTACGAAGAATTTCGCGTATTCAATCAAGGTGCTACGGGCTTTACACCGCAAAGCGCCGTTAGACGCAATGCAATGATTCGCGCGGAAGCTTTTTGCAAAAAAGAAAATGGCGGCACTCTCAGGGTTCTTACGGAACACCGTGCAAGTGGTGCAAAAATTATGGGAAACTGGCCTCGGGTAGAGCTGGTTTTCGTTTGTGTCCCAAAGAATGCCGAAGTTTCCTTATCTGCATCCAGCCAAAACGCAAAGAAGCCTGGTCAAATCAGCGATACCGAGAAATATGAGAAGCTAGAAAAAATCGGAGAACTCCGCAACAAAGGCATCTTGTCAGAAAAAGAATTTTTAGCTGAGAAGAAGAAAATTCTTGCTCAATAAATTCGACGTTGCCGATCCAACACTTCAATGCTCTCCGCAATCGCACGCATCGTGAGCGGAGAGCAGCCTTCCGCCTTGTTGTTGGCCACAGCAAAGCCCCTCACCCCCGACCGATGCGCCAGATCCATCAGCCACGCAATGGCTTCCCGATTGACAAGATTTGGCTCCTGCAGTGCGGAAAAAGGCGCCCAGTCTCTTTTCAGTCCGTCAAACGTCCCGCCGTCCGCCAACGACCAACGCACGACGACATCCCCTTTTAACTGCCAGGGGCCGCTTTCCACGTCCGGCGCATCCAAATACTTCAAGGCATTGATCTGCCGCATCACAGAGGGCAACGTGGGATGAATACCGATCACGGGGCGAACTCCCGTAGGACGAAGAGCGCGTATGTAGCGGCGCGTGAAAATGGCGTGCGTCCGCATCTCCACGCCGTACGTAAGTTTGAGACCGTTGTGTTCCTGTGGCAGTTCCGACAAAAACGACGTAATTTCATCAATCGCACGATGCGCGTTCGCGGGGCCCCGCACCAACTCCCGCGGAAGCTGCGCCATTTCAAAGATGAGTACGCCGAGCTTTTCGCCTAAGCCCTCGGCTGCCGGCAGAACAAACGTTTCCACCGCTTCCTTGAGATCAAGATAGTGGGGATTCGCTTCCGTGCGGCGCGTACCGGGATGCCGCAGCTGACTGTCGGTCACGGACTGCGGCGCTTTCACCAAAAACCTAAATCCGTCCGGTACCTCGTCGGCAAACTGCCGATAAGTTGCCGTCGGCAGCGGCCGATAGTACGAACGGTCAATGCCGGCCGTACGAAAAACGGGATAAGCGGCGTAAGCCGTAAGGCCCCGTTCCGCCAATCCCGTCACCGAACTTAATTTCCCCCAGACAATGCCCCGCCATCCGGGAAAATTCCAACTGGAACTCCCCAAGTAAATTCCACGGGGCAAACGCTCCCCCAGACGCCGGAGTTCCGCGTCCGGCGTCATCGGAACGATCGGTGCATAAAGGGGCGCCGAATCGTCAAAAAGGGGGGCTTCCTGCATCCTTCACCTCAATAGTGCATCGGACGATCGGGGTGATGAAAACCCGGCATCGGCTGAGGCTGCTGCGTCATTCCCATCGGGCAACCGCAGTCCGGCGCCGCACGGTGGAATTTCTTCATGCCGTCCATGTAATAACCTCCCCTGTGCATGCCGGCGAAACCGTGCGTTTCGTAGGTTTCCAGCACCATCTTCTGCTGCGGATCCAGCACCTTCCAAAGGGCGGCACGCTTTGCGGCGACGTCTTCCAACGCGGCAGTAGCCGACTTCATGCGCTTCGCCTTGGCTTCAAGACGCGTCTGCTCATCAAACGTTTTTTCCTTTGCCACGTACCTCACGTCAAACCATTTCATCTTAGCGTCCGTATACGCTTTGAAGGCATCCTTCTGGTTGTCCTTTAACGTCAGCACCGATTCCAGCGCCGCCATGCGTCCCTCAAAACATTCCTGCGGCGTCTGACGATACTGCCCGTGAAATCCCGGGCCCGCCATCGGACATCCTGCGGCATAAGCGCCCGTTGCCGTCAACCCCAAAGCCCCCGCCAACACGGCGGCCGTCAACTTGATATTCATGTCCGTCTCCTATTTAATGCCGGCCCCGCGAACCACCTTCGGGGAACCTGCGTTCTTCATACTCCGTACATTAAATGAGCGTCCCGTTAAGAAAGCCGCCCGGAACGCAAAGAAATGTGAAGGGACGCAACAAAACCGTGCTTTTCTTTCTTCGCTTACGGTCTGATGTTACCAAAACCGAAAGAGCCCGGATTTTTTTCGGAAAATCTCACCGTCTGAGCGCTTTTGCCTACGGATTTTGTTCGCCGACGGCTTCGAATCAAAACCGTGTTGATTTAGAATAATGGGATTCTCTTTTTTCCTACGGAAAAATCCCCATGCAGGAACTTTCTCCCCTTACCGCTCTGAGCCCCCTGGACGGCCGCTATGCGCGTCAGTGCACCGAACTTCGGGACATCTTCTCCGAATCTGCCTTCATGAACGCCCGCGTGCGCGTGGAAGTGGAATGGCTCATTGCGCTTTCGAACGCCGGTTTTGCCGAACTCGCTCCCATCAGCGCCGAAGGCTGCGCGTTCCTTCGCGGGCTCGCGGATAACTTCACGGTCGCCGACTGCGAAGAAATCAAGGCGATCGAAGCCACGACGAACCACGACGTCAAGGCCGTGGAATACTGGATCAAGGGTAAGGTCACGCACGACGCGGAACTCGCCAAGGCGAGCGAATTCGTGCACTTTGCCTGCACGAGCGAAGACATCAACAACACGAGCCACGCTCTGATGCTGACCGCCGGCCGCAAAGCGCTCGTTGCGAAACTCGAAGGCATTCATGCGACGATCGCCGGATACGCACACCAGTGGGCCGACGTTTCGATGCTCTCCCGCACGCACGGTCAGACCGCAAGTCCCACGACCGTCGGTAAGGAAATGGCAAACGTCGCCGTCCGTTTGGCGCGCGTGATCGAAGCCATCAAGGCCGTGAAGTTCTACGCCAAGATGAACGGCGCCGTCGGCAACTTCAATGCGCACCTTATCGCCTACCCCGACTACGACTGGGAAAGCCACAGCCGCCACGTGGTGGAAGACAAGTTGGGCCTTAATTTCAACACCCACACGATTCAGATCGAACCGCACGACTACATGGCCGAACTCTTCCACGAGATCGAACGCGCCAACACTATCCTCATGGACTTCGACCGTGACGTTTGGGGCTACATCTCCATGGGCTTCTTCAAGCAGAAATTGAAGGAAGGCGAAGTCGGCTCCTCCACGATGCCGCACAAGGTAAACCCGATCGACTTCGAAAATTCCGAAGGAAACTTGGGGCTTGCAAACGCCGTTCTCGGCCACATGGCCGGCAAACTCCCCATCTCCCGCTGGCAGCGTGACCTCACCGACTCCACGGTGCTCCGTAACCTGGGCGTTGCCTTCGGTTACTGCTTCGTGGGCTACAACGCCCTGGGTCGCGGCCTCGGCAAACTCGAACTCAACGCCGCGCGCGTCGCCGAAGACCTTGACGCCGCCTGGGAAGTCTTGGCCGAAGCCATTCAGACCGTGATGCGCCGCTACGGCATTCCGAAACCCTACGAAAAGTTGAAGGCCCTCACCCGCGGCAAGGGTCATATGACGCCCGAAGTGATCCACGCGTTTGTTGAAACGCTGGAAATTCCCGAAGACGCCAAGGATCGCCTGCGCAAACTGACGCCCGCCACCTACATCGGTAAGGCGCCGGAACTCGCTCGCCGCTGCTGATCCGTTTTCTGACGGTTCCACCCGCATTCAGGGTACACTGAGTGCGGGTTTCTTTTTGGACAGCCTCCATGCCGCTTACCGCGCTCTGCCTCGTGCTTGCTTCCGCGTGCCTGCACGCCACCTGGAACTACCAACTCAAAAAAGCCGACTGCGGCAAGGAACTCTGGTTACTGGTCTACCTCATCACGGCCGCCGTCTCTCTGCCGCTTCTTCTTATTTTTGACACGGACGCCTTTACCCGCATCACGCCCACGGGCTGGCTCGTCATCGCGCTCTCGGCACCTATTCACGTTTTCTACGCCGTCATTCTGCAGACCGGGTACCACAAAGCGGACTACAGCGTCGTTTACCCGACAGCCCGCGGCACCGGCCCCCTCATTACGATTCTCGCGGCCGTCGTCGTACTCGGCAACACGCCCTCTTTAATCGGCTGGGGCGGAATCACCGCGATTCTCGTCGGAATTGTCCTTCTCACACTCAAAGGACAATCCCGCGACACCACGGGCCGCATTGCGACCGGGCTCTTCTGGGGCTCGCTCACCGGGTGCTTTATCGCCGGCTATTCGTTTTGCGACGCCTGGGCCGTGCAGCAGGAAACGGGATTGACGCCCTTCACCTTCTATTTTCCGTCGATTGCCGTACGCTGCCTCGTCATGGGCCCCGTCGTCATGAAGCGCGCCGGTTGGAAAGACGAAGTCCGCCGAATCCTCTCAACGCCGCACCTCCGAAAGGCCCTCGCCGCCGTCACGTTAGGGTCTCCCGGCGCCTACCTCTTGGTGCTCTACGCGCTCTCAATGGCGCCTTTAGCTTACGTCGCTCCCGCGCGTGAGGTCGGCATGACCGTCGGCGTCATTGTGGGCGCGCTGCTTTTAAAGGAAAAACTCTCCGTCAACCGTATTGCGGGGATTTTTCTGATGGTCACGGGCGTGTTGCTCATCGGGCTTTCTGGCTGACTTAACGCCGAACTTTTTGACGTTTTTACATACGCAAACGCCGTTTTTCGGTGTATCTTCTACCTATAAAGAACCCGAGCGTATCGGTCCGCTGCCCGCACGCCGTAAAAACGGGCAGTCCACGTTTCCTATAGGTGCACTTTCGCCCCGACGGCGATAGCTGCTTCATTTATGGCATCTGTCCGTTACATCTACCCTTCGAAACTTCTCACCCGTACCGAAACCGATCAACGCGTTTTCTGCGTTGATGCTGAAAAAGCCTATACCTATGCCGACCTGGCCGTTGCCGCAAACGGTTGGAAACTCACCTTTACGGAAGGCAAGATCAAACGTGTCGCCCTTTCCTTCACAACCGCCTTTGATACCGCAGCGTCACTCTTAGGCGCCTGGGCTGCCGGCACTGTCGCCGTTTTAACAAGCGGCACCGACCGCATCACATGCGGCCGCTTGGCAGACGGTCTTGTCGACGGCTGCGCCGGCGAATTTCCTGATGACTGCGGCATGTTGCGCCTGCAGCCGACGGCCACCGCCGTTCCCTGTCGGGACGCATTTGACGAAAAAGCGCCGCTTCTGGAACTCTTCACCTCAGGCACCACGGACGTCCCCACTCGCGTCATCAAACGCCTTGAGCAGCTTTTCAGCGAAGTGGACGGCATTGAGAACCATCCCATGAATTTCACGGCGGACGACGCCTTGATCGTTTCAAGCGTCACGCCGCAACACATCTACGGTCTGGTCTTTGCCCTTCTGTGGCCTGCCGCGAGCAGCCGCACCATTTGGAACCGGCGCGTCGCCACGGAAACCGAACTGATGGACGTCGCGAGCACTCACGACAAGATCGTTTGGATCGGCAGTACCGTGCTTTTGAACCGGGAACCGCGCGATCCCCGTTGGGAAACAAGCCGCGGCCACTGGGAAACGATCATCACATCAGGCGCCGTTCTTTCGGACGACGTCACGCGCCGCGTCATCCGCGTGACCGGCCGCAGTCCCGTGGAAATTTTCGGCAGTTCCGAAGCGGGCGGTATTGCAGGCCGCATCCGTCACCTCAATCCGGACGGCTCGCTCTCGAGTCCCATGTGGGTACCGGCGAAAAATGTCGAATGGAAGATCGTCAACGGACTCCTCGCCGTAAAGAGTCCCCGACAGGCTACCGACGGTTGGGAAATCACCGAAGACCGGGCGGAAGCGTCCCCCGACGGCCGCGGCTTCATTTACGTCGGCCGTGCCGACCGCATGGCCGACTTGGGCGACCGACAGATTTCTTTGTCAGCCCTTGAATCCGTGCTCGCCCCAAATGCCTTCATTAAGGAAGCCAAAGCCTTCATGCTCCGCGACGAACGGCATTCGCTCGCCGTCGTGGCAGCTCTCACGGATCGCGGGATCGATCTGTTGCACCGCGAAGGAAAGAACGTCCTCGCCTTAAAACTCTGCAACCTGTTGGCAGACGCCTACGACTCTACCTGTCTGCCTCAGCGTTGGCGTTTTGTAAACGACCTGCCCGAGGATTCCGTCGGCAAAACCTCGATTCCGGCGCTGATGGCCCTCTTTGAACCGGCGACGAATCAGACGGTACTCGTATCCCGCGATAAAAGTCACGCCGTTTTTTCCGTGACGATTCCGGCCTCCTCCCCCTTCTTTAAGGTGCGTACCAAGGTCTACATCATCCCCGGCCTGCAGCAGATTCAGCTCTCGATGACGCTCGCCCGTTCCGTCTTCCCGATTCCGACGGCCTTCACCGGTATGACGGACATGCACTTTCCGATTCCGGTGCCTGCCGACAAAACGTTTGACGTCGAACTCACCTACGAAGACAAGCCTCAGGCCGTGCGATTCGTATGGCGCATGAAGGATGCACTCATCGCTCAGGGCCGGATTTTGTTTGACGCAATCTGATTTGGCCTAACTTTTAACATCGTTCCCCCGAAAGGTGTCAGCCTCTCGGGGAATTTTCTTTTCCGGTCTCTCGGCGGCATAATTCGAGGTTTGTTGCACTTTGTAACCGTTCCCCGAATTTTCTCCATGCTCGACCGTATCTTCATTAACGAAGTCAACTGCATTACTTCGGCCGGGATCAACCTCCAAAAAACCCGAGAAACCCTTTTCTCCCCCGTTTTTTCACCGTTGCCCGCCTATCCCGGTTTCATCGACGGGAAAGCGATTGCCTACGGTTTGGTAACGGAACTTGCGGACGACGCAGCGCACCCCGACTATGCCGTCACCCGTACGGAAAAACTGGCGGAACGGTGTCTCGCGGAATTACCCGGCGTATTTACCCTCGCGCACCGCTACGGTACCCACCGCGTCGCCGTCGTTCTCGGCGACTCCACGTCCGGAATGCACGAAATCGAAATCGGCATGAAGCGGCTCAAAGAAGAAGGGCAACTCCCAGACAACTTTTCCGTGGACGCCTTGAATCTCGGGAAACCCGCCGAATACATTGCGCACCGCATCGGTGCTGCCGGCCCCGTTTATACGGTGAGCAACGCCTGCGCTTCGGGGGCCATGGCAATTGCCTCCGGGGCGGCACTCATCCGAGCAGGCCTTGCGGATGTCGTTGTTGCAGGCGGCATAGACGGCTTTTCCCGTTTCACGACGCTGGGGTTTTATGGCCTCGGTGCCTTAAGTCTCAATCCCTGCCGGCCGTTCGCTCAAGACCGCAGCGGCATCAATCTCGGCGAAGGCGGAGCGCTTGTGATTCTGAGCCGCGAGGAAAGTCCGATGGAACTCGCGGGGTACGGCGTCACGAGCGACGCCCATCACGCGTCCGCCCCGCATCCGGAAGGCCTGCAGGCATCCTGCGCCATGGAAAAGGCGCTTCGGGAAGCCTGTCTTATGCAGGAAGACATCGATTTTGTGAGCGCCCACGGCACGGCTACTCCGCTTAACGACGCGATGGAAGCCAAAGCGATTCACCGCGCACTGGGGGAAAACGCCCGCATCGCGTCCTTAAAGCCTTATACCGGCCATACGCTCGCGGGCGCCGGCGCTCTGCAGGCGGCGTTTGCCTGGTTGCTTCTCACGGATAACCCCGAGGGTAGACTTTTCGTCAATCAAACAGGCAGCACGAAAGATCCGACGCTGGCTCCGGTTCATCTCGTGGAAACCCCGGAAAAACTCGGGCGGCCCCTGAAAGCCGTCATGGGAAACGCATTTGCTTTCGGCGGCTCCAACGCCGTACTCCTTTTTAAACGGAATCCGTCATGACCGCTCAAACCATTACGCTGACGCCCGCGGAACTGCTGCCGCACAAGCCGCCGATGCTGCTTCTCACCTCCTGCGGCACCGCAGACGGCGAACGCGTCACGGCCCGCTGCACAGTCGGAGAACAATGCCGCCTTTTCCAGCTTCCCGACGGCCGTTACGGCACCTGGATGCTGATCGAACTGATGGCCCAGACCGTCGGCATTTATGCCGGTCTCAAAAATCGGGCAGCGGGTTCCGCGCCCCGCATTGGTTTTCTCTTGGGCACCCGAAAATTCAACGTGCATATGCAGCATCTTGCCGAAGGCGACGTCATCGACCTTTCCGCTGAATGCATTTTTTACGCCGATTCCGGCCTTCCCAGTCAATTTGACTGCCGGGCCTATATCGCCGGCCGTGAAATTGCTTCCGCCAACCTTACCGTTTATCAGCCTAAATCAACCGACGCATGGAAAACCTGACTGTTCTCGTTACCGGATCGTCGCGCGGCATCGGACGCGCAACGGCCCTTGCTTTGGCAAAAGCCGGCTATACCGTGGTGTCACACGGCCGCACGATGTCGGCCGCTCTCACCGATACGATCGCCGCCCTCAAAGCGGTCAATCCCGACTGCCGTGCCGTCACGTTTGACGTTGCCGATCGGGACGCCGCCCGCGCTGCACTCGAAAAAGACATCGAAACGTTCGGCGCCTACTATGGACTCGTTTTAAACGCGGGCGTCAACCGGGACGGCACCTTCGCCGCCATGTCCCCCGAAGACTGGGACACGGTTCTGCGCACCGACTTGGATGCTTTCTACAACGTCGTGCAGCCACTCGTGATGCCGATGGTTCGCCGCCGCAAACCGGGACGCATCGTCGCCATGAGTTCCGTGTCCGGCGTCATCGGCAACCGCGGTCAAGTGAATTATTCCGCTGCGAAAGCCGGCCTCATCGGTGCCGTCAAGGCCCTCGCCCTTGAATTGGCAAGCCGCGCCATTACCGTCAACGCCGTGGCCCCGGGGCTGATTGAAACCGACATGGTCACGCCCGACGTTCTCGAGCGCGCCCTGCCTTACGTTCCCATGCGCCGCGCGGGACACCCGGATGAAGTCGCCGCGGCCGTGACGTTCTTAATGTCGGAAGCGGCGGGCTACATCACTCGTCAGGTCATTGAAATTTCCGGAGGTCTCTCATGAAGGAACGTCGCGTCGTCGTCACTGGTTTTGCCGGCATCAGCCCCTTAGGAAATTCCTGGGCCACCGTTCGGAAAAAACTTCTTTCCTGCACCAATGCCGTTCAGGTGATGGAAGGCTGGAAAGATATCACGGGACTCAAAACGCAGGTGGGCTGCCCCGCGGCGCCCTTTGATCTTCCGAGCGAGCGCTACAACCGTAAAAGCCTACGCTCCATGGGCCGTGTCGGCATCATGGCGGTGCGCGCCACGGAATGGGCCTTGGAAGACGCAGGACTCATCAACGACCCGCTTGTCACCTCGGGCGACATGGGGATCGCTTACGGCAGTTCCGCGGGCACGCCGTCCGCGATTGCCGACGTGTCGAACCTTCTTTTGCAGAGGACGACGCTCGGCATGAATGCCAACACCTACGTGCGCATGATGTCGCACACGGCCCCCGTCAACATCGGCCTCTTTTTCCACGTCCACGGCCGTCTGATCCCCACGAGTTCGGCCTGCACCTCCGGCTCGCAGGGCATCGGCTTTGCCTACGAGGCCATCCGTTTCGGGCGGCAGACCGCCATGATCGCCGGCGGCAGCGAAGAGCTGGACGCGAGCGACGCAGCGATTTTCGATACGCTTTTTGCGACCAGCACGGAATACAACGACACCCCCGACCTCACGCCGCGCCCCTTTGACGCAAAGCGCGACGGGCTCGTCATCGGCGAAGGCGCAGGTACCCTGATTTTGGAAGAACTCGAGCATGCCCGTGCCCGCGGCGCCAAGATTTACGCAGAAATCGTCGGTTTTGCCAACAACACGGACGGCACGCACGTCACGAGTCCGCAGTCCGAACAGATGGCGCAGTGCATGCGGATGGCTTTGGACGACGCACATCTTGCGCCCGAAGACATCGGCTACGTCAACCTGCACGGAACGGCCACCGACCGCGGCGACGCCGCCGAAAGCACCGCTACTTACGCCGTTTTCGGCCATCGGGTACCGGCATCGACGTTAAAAAGCTACATGGGCCACACGCTCGGTGCCTGCGGGGCGCTCGAAGCCTGGATGAGCATTCAGATGATGCGCGAAGGTTGGTTTGCACCCACGATCAATCTCACAGAACCCGCGGCCGACTGCGGCGCGCTCGACTACATCATGGCCGAGCCGCGCAAAATTGAAACGAACTATGTCATGAGCAACAACTTTGCTTTCGGCGGCATCAATACGTCCCTCATCTTGAAACGCTGGACGGAAGAATGACTCAAAAAAACTCCATTATTGAGGCACTCTCCTCTGCGCAGAAAATCGCCTTTTCGCCTTTTGTCTTTCAGGCGACGGTTGCCGCTAAACGCCTCGGCATTCTGCAGTGTCTCGCCGACCATCCGACGGGACTCACCGTCAACGAAATCGCCGACGCAACGCATTTGACGCCTTATGCCGTTCAGGTCGTCACCGAACTTTTGACGGCGGCCGACGTAACGGCCGTCACGGACGACCGTCTCACGCTCACCAAAACCGGAGATTGCCTGCTCTTAGACACCATGACGTCCGTCAATCTCGACTTTACGGCAGACGTTTGTTATCGCGGGCTCGACCATCTGCAGGAAGCCCTCACCACCGGGACAGCCGCCGGCCTCAAGGAACTCGGCAACTGGACGGACACCATTTATCCGCATCTTTTCGAACTCAGCCCTCGGGCCAAAGCCTCGTGGTTCGGATTTGACCATTTTTATTCGGACGGTGCCTTCCGGGACTGTGCCCGGTGGCTCAAAAAGAACGTAACTCCAAAACGGCTTTTCGATGTCGGAGGCAACACCGGAAAATTTGCCGGCGTCGCCCTGCGGGAGATGCCCGACCTCTGCGTGAAAATCATCGATCTGCCGCAGCAGTGCCGACTCGCTGAGGAAAATTCCGGTCTTGCCGACGTGCGCACGCGTCTCACGACGGCGAGCGTCAACTGGCTCAATCCCGAAGCGTTACCCGAAACGGACGAAAAAGCCGACTTAGTCTGGATGAGCCAATTTCTGGACTGCTTCACCCCGGATCAGGCCGTGAGTATTCTCACGCGCATGAAAGCGTTTCTAGCCCCCGGAGGCCGCATTGCCGTTTTGGAATGCCTGTGGGATCGACAGTCTTATGAGGCCGCTCGACTGAGTCTTCTGGGAACGTCCCTCTACTTTACGGCGATCGCCAACGGCAATTCCCGCTTTTTCTCCGGAAAAGAACTCCGCGAGATTCTTTCTCGGGCAGGACTCACGATTGAACAAACGGAAGATCGGCTGGGGGTGTCGCATACGCTTCTCTTATGCCGACCGGCGGACGAATGATGCACTTTTACTATCAAGATTTTTATGCCGCCCTGCCGGGCTTCATCGGCGTCGATGCCGTTCGTGAAGCCTTGGCGGCCCCTTCGGCCGTCACCGCCGCGGGCGAACTTCCCGCTTGTCCCGCGCCCGTGATGTTGCGGCGGCGCCTCACGCCGCTCGGGAAACTCGTGGCAAGTGCCCTCGCCGCCGTTCAACTTCGCGACGAAGAACCGTTCGTCGTCGCTTCGAGTTGGGGCGACTCAGGAAAAAGCTGTCAACTCGTGAGCGAAATGACGGCAACAGGCGACGTGAGTCCCGCCGGCTTTACGTCGAGCGTTCATAACGCCGCTTCGGGTGCGGCCGGCATCTGGCTCAAGAACCATGCGCCGGCGCCCGCCGTGAGTGCCGGCAACTTTACGACCGAAGCGGGCCTCACGGAAAGCTTTCTTCAGCTTCAGACGTCGGAAAGCGTCGTTCTCGTTCGCGCGGAAGCACCGCTCCCCGACGTATGGGATCACTTCGCTCACGAACGGCTCGCGCCCGCCGTTCCCTACGTCTGGGCCCTGCGGCTCACCCGGCAGCCGTCCCAAGCCGGTTTCTCTCTGACGCCGACGGCAACGGTCGGCGCAGCTGCGGTGACCGACCCTCTTTTTTCCGACCTGACGTTTTTGCTCTCGGACGCCCAGCAATGGCTGCACACGGAAGGTGAACGAGGTTGGTTATGGCAGAAATAGGACGGCGCCTTGACTACGCCTGGCGCGTGCTGGCAACAGGCTTCGGTTTTCTCACCTTCACGCTGATGGGGCTTCTCTTTCGCTTCGCAGCGTGTCCGCTCCTCACACTCTTCATCCGAACCCCGCGACGGCGCGAACTCAGCGCCCGGCGCGTCGTTCAAGTGAGTTTTGCCTTCTTTATCGGACTCATGCAGGCCTTGGGGCCCCTGCGCCTTACGGTAAAAGGTCGGGAAAAACTCCAGCAGCCCGGCCTCCTTCTCTGCCCGTCGCACCCCACGCTCATCGACGTCGTCATTCTGATGTCGATGATCCGCAACGCCAACTGCCTCGTCAAGGCAAAACTGCTCGATTCGTTTGCATTGCGCGCGCCCATCGTGACCTCGGGCTACATCGCCAACGACAGCGGCCCGGATCTCATCAACGCTTGTGCTGAATCCCTTGCCGCCCGCGATACCCTCATCATCTTTCCGGAGGGCACCCGCACCACGCCGGGCGTGCCGCCCCATTTAAAGCACGGAGCCGCCGCTGCCGCGCTCGCTTCCCGGCACGACATCACCCCGGTGCGCATTACCTGCGAACCGCCCGCGCTGATGAAAGGCATTCATTGGTATACGATTCCGCCGCGCCGCATGCAAATTTCTGTTACCGTATGCGATTCGATTCCGATCGGGCCGTTTCTCGCCGTTGAAGCTGCCGAAGGACGTCCCAAAGCCGTGAGACGCTTAAACGAAGCGCTCGCCGCACAACTTTTCCCCATCAACTCCGACCATCGTCATGAGTAACGCTGCACTTATTGAAGAATTGAAGTCGCTCATCATTGAAGCGCTCAACCTCGAAGACGTCACGCCCGCGGACATTGAAACCGATGCCCCGCTTTTTAACGAAGGCCTGGGGCTCGATTCCATCGACGCCCTGGAACTCGGTCTCGCCCTTAAAAAGAAGTACGGCATCACAATTAGCGCCGAAAGCGAAGACAATAAAAAACACTTTGCGAGCGTTGCCGCCCTCGCCGATTTCGTTGCCGCCAACCGCGCCTGATTTTTTCTTTCCGCCTCAACCATCATGGTTACCGAACAGCAAATTTTTGACGAACTCAAGAAAGTTCTCACAGAAACCTTCGAAATTGAAGCCGACAGAATCGTCCCCGACGCCAAAATTTACGAGGATCTCGACATTGACTCTATTGATGCCGTGGATCTCCTCGTAAAACTGCAGCCCTTCATCGGTACGAAGAAAATTACCCCCGCGGCCTTCAAGTCCGTCCGAACCATCCGTGATCTCACGAAGACCCTTACCGCCCTCATTAACGGAGATGAGGCCGCACAGTCGTGACCCGCTTTGGGCAAATAGCCTTTGCCGTCCTCTTTGCGCTCTACCCGCTCGCGGTTTATGCCGGTTTAAGAGCCGGTAACGTCCAATGGGCGGCTCTCACATTGGCAGCGGCCGCCTGCCTGCAGGCGATGAGTTCCCGGCGCCCCGTGAGCATTGTCTGTGCCGGCGTCGCCGGGGGACTGGCTTTTCTGTCCTTTACGGCGGACACGGCCCTTCCCGTCAAGTTTTACCCGGTTGCCGTCAATGCGGCCTGGCTCGTCTTTTTTGCCGCTTCGCTTTCGGGGGAAAGCGTCATCGAAAAGCTCGCCCGTCTCAAGGAGCCGGACTTACCCGCCGCAGGACGCCGTTACTGCCGCAGGCTCACCCTCGTCTGGTGCGCTTTTTTCGTCCTCAACGGCCTTATTGCCTTTGACAGTGCCGTCAACCGAACCGAAGCCTGGTGGGCGCTTTACAACGGTCTCATCGCTTACGTTCTCATCGGCTGCCTCTTTGCCAGTGAATGGCTCATTCGTCTCAGAATTCGGAAACGCTCCCCATGACCGACATGCATTACGTTTATCTTACTGACGTCCTCTCCCGTACCGATGCCGACGATTTTCCGTTCGTCACCGACGGCAACACCCGCCGAACCTGGGGCGAATTCACCCGAGCCGTCAACGGTTGGAAACTCGCGTTCACCCGAGCCGGCGTCAAGCGGGCGGCCCTTTATTTCACGGAATTGTTTGATTCGGCCGCCGCGCTTTTCGGCGCCTGGGCTGCAGGCGTCACCGCGATACTTCCCGCCGACACGGCAAGACACACCTGTGATCGTCTCGCCTCGGGCCTCGTCGATGCCTGTGCCGGCAACTTCCCCGAAGGCCTCGCGCTTCCCCGAATCACCCCGGTTGCCACCGATCACCCCTGCACGGATTCTTTGGACGAAAAAGCGGAACGCCTGGAACTTTTCACCTCCGGTTCCACCGGCACGCCGTCCCTCGTCACCAAACGGTTGGAGCAACTTTTTTCCGAAGTAGACAGCATCCGACAGCGTCCCGAAGCAGGCGGCCGGACCACGGCGGACACGTTGGTTCTTTCCACGGTCAGTCAGCAGCATATCTACGGACTGCTCTATTTTCTTTTGTGGCCGGTGGCCGCCGGTCTTTCCGTCTGGCCCCGACGCATCAACGAACCCCGGGAACTTCTTGAAGCTGCTCGAAGCCGTCCGCATTGCGCCTGGGTAGCGAGTCCAGCGCTTTTAAAGCGCCTGCCGGACAGTTCCGATTGGGAAACGGTTCGTTCTCACTGGCAGGTCATTTTTTCCTCGGGCGGCCCGCTCTCCGACGAAGGCTTAAAACGAACCATCCTTCTCACCGGGCTCTCCCCGACGGAACTTCTCGGCAGTTCCGAAGCAGGCGGCATTGCCACGCGGCTGCGCCGATTGACGCCCGACGGAAAAATTGAAAATCTTCCGTGGTTGCCTCTTCCTTCCGTGCAGTGGAAAACGGAAAACGGACAGCTCGCCGTCCGCGGGCGACAGTTAAGAAGCGACGGCTGGGAAGTCATGAGCGATCTGATTGAAGTCTGCCCGGGCGGCATGACGTTTATTCATAAGGGGCGTACGGATCGCATCGTCAAAATTAACGAAAAGCGCGTGTCGCTTACCGCCGTGGAAAAAGCTCTCACGAACACGCCGTACGTCAAAACCGTCAAAGCCCTGCAATTGGACGATGACCGTCGTTCGCTTGCAGCCGTCGCTTCACTCACGCCAAACGGTATTGCCTTCCTGCGCGATCACGGTAAGTTCGCGCTCGTTCAAGCGCTCAAAGCGGCGCTTTCCGAATCCTTTGAACGCGTCTGCCTGCCGCGTCGGTGGCGCTTCGTGACGGCGCTTCCTGAAAATTCGATGGGAAAAACTACCTCGTCCGCACTCACAGCCCTTTTTGATCCCCGGGTGCTGCAGTTCATCGAGACGACCAAAACGAATCGAACGGCGGACTATCTTCTCACCATTCCCGGGAACCTGCCGTTTTTCCAAGGGCATTTCCCCAATTTCGCCATTCTGCCCGGCCTTACGCAGATTCAGTGGGCCGTGGAACTCGCGCGAACCGGTTTTCCGTTGCCGCCCTACTTTGCCGGCATTGCCAACCTCAAATTCATGAAGCCGATTTTCCCGGGAAGCCGCGTCACGGCAACGTTGTCGCTTGCCGAAGACGGCCGAAGCGTCTCCTTTACGTACGCTTCCGAAGGGAGCTGTCACGCCAAAGGGAAACTCCTTTTTTCCGATGAGGCTCCGTCGTGATGGCACCCGACTTCCGTCCGATCGTTCTCATTCCGGTTTACGACCACGAACGGTGTCTCGCCGACATCGTGACGACGCTTCGCAAAAAAGGGCTACCAGTACTCTTAGCGGATGATGCGTCTCACGCCGCGTGCGCGCGTGAAATCCGCCGCATTGCGGCCGGTACCGACGGCGTCTTTTCCGTACATCACGCCGTCAACGGCGGAAAAGGCGCCGCCGTCGTCACGGGTTTTGAAGTGGCGTCCGACCTCGGTTTCACCCATGTTCTGCAGATCGATGCCGACGGTCAGCACGACCTTAAGGCGGTTGACGATTTTCTCTCGGCCGGCCGGGCACACCCGACGGCACTCATCTGCGGCTTTCCGATTTACGACGCCTCCGTACCGACAGTGCGTCTCAAAGGTCGACAGATTTCCAACTGGTGGGTACACGTCAATTCCCTGTCTTCAACCGTCACGGACGCTCTCTGCGGTTTCCGGGTGTACCCCCTGTCGGCCGTTCTGCCGCTTCTGAAACGCGAGCATGTGGGTAAGCGTATGGATTTTGACGTCGAAATTCTGGTACGCCTCCTGTGGCAGGGAACGCCGATTCTCAACCGTCCGGTCGGCGTGACCTACCCGCGAGACGGCATTTCTCATTTTGACCTGGTGCGAGACAATATCCGCATCAGCCTGATGCACACCCGACTCTTTTTCGGCATGCTCCTTCGGCTGCCGCGACTGCTTCTGCGACGGAGTTCTTTATGAGTCATCGCGCTTCGGCCGAACACTGGTCTTCAATCACCGAAACCACAGCAGTTACCGGCATTCGTCTTTTGTATTTCTTTTACCGTATCGGCGGACGCCCGCTCTTTTGGCTCTCCGTCTGGCCGGTATTGGTCGTTTATTGGGCAATTCTCCCCGACATGCGGCGTGTGAGTCTCGGTTACCTACGGCACGCCTACGCCGCCGGTCTTTTGAAAACAAAACCAACGGTCTTCACGACGTTGCGACACTTCTTTCGCTTTGCTGATACGTTGCTGGACAAACTCCTGGCCGCCGGCAATCAGTTCAAGGACAAAGACCTTCACGTCGTCGGCCGTGAAGCGCTCTTTGCCGATCACCGAGGCGCCGTGCTCGTCACAAGCCACATGGGATGCCTCGAACTCTGTCAGGTCATCGCCGAAAAAAAGATGGTTCGGCAACTTCACATTTTGACTCACACAAAAATGAGCCGTCGCTTCATGCGGATTCTCACGAAACTCAATCCTTCCTTGGAATTAAGTCATATTGAAGTTTCGTCCCTCACGCCGGCAACGCTCGTCCTCCTGTCGGAAAAAATCGCCGCCGGCGACTACCTCGTGATCGTGGGAGACCGCACCCCCATCGGTTCCGATGCCGTTTCTTACGCCGAATTTTTGGGAGAAGAAGCGCCCTTCCCGAACGGTTTTATTCTGCTTGCCACACTGCTGCAGTGTCCGTTGTGGTCCATGATCTGCCGCCGGGAAACTGAGACCGACGCCCGTTACCGCGTCACCTTCAGCCCTTTGTGGGAACCGCGTCCGGTCGCCCGCAAAGTTCGGGCCGCGCATTTTGCCTTCATTACCCAAGCGTTTGCCGACAAACTCACCGAAGAACTGTGCGCTTCCCCCTGGGACTGGTTCAATTTCTTCAATTTTTGGCATCAAGGTACGGGAAAGGATCACTGACATGCATTTTCTCCTCCGCCGTCTTTTCGCCGTCGTCATCGGTTTTACGGCAGCCGTTGCGGCCGCCGCCCCCGTTACCGTGGAAGACATTCTCCGAATCGTGAAACAGCCCGACGTTCTCACCGCCGACTTCACGTTGACAAAGAAAACGCCGGCGGTAGCCGTAACGCTTACAAGCCGCGGGCGCCTTGTGCTCTCCCAAGCCAAAGGCCTGCTTTGGGTGACGACGGAACCCTTTGAAGACTGCTTGGGATTTTCCGCCGTCAAACGCGGGGAACTCGATGAGAAGGGGGGCTGGATCACGTCGCCATCGGCCTATGCAGGGCAAGCCGTTGACGTCGTGCAGAAGCTCTTGACCGCGGAGTCCGATGAACTCCGCAACCATTTTTTCCTCTCGCCCTCAGGTACGCCGGATCACTGGCAACTGCTCGCTTCTCCCAAAGGCGGTCAGCTGGAAAACGTTTTAACGGAAATCCTCTTGACGGGAAATGACGTTCTGCAGTCCGTCCAGATATCGCAAACCGACGGTTCCCTGACACGCATTTATTTCTCGCGGGTCTCCCGGAATCCCCAACTCAGTCCCCGGGATACTGAACGATTGGAGGCCCTGCAGTGACATGTCCTTCTGAGGCTTTTTTCCGGCGAGCCGCCCTCGCTTGGTGTCTCTTCGTTGTTTTGTTGATCGCGGCTGCCGTTGCAACGTTTGACCGAAGCGCCGTCAAAACTGATTTCCGTTCACTCCTCCCCGCAGAAGCTGAGACGGTTCAAAAGAACGACCTCTTTACTGCCGTTGCCGACAACAATGCCCGGCATTTATTCGTCACCGTCGGTGCCGACACAGCCGAAAATGCGCTCCAGGCCGCGGAACTTACTGAAAAGTCCCTGACGGAGAGCGGCCTCACCGTCACTCATGCAGATTCCGAATCACTCCGACAGACGGTTCAATCTCTGGCACCGTATCGCAACAGCTTTCTGACCGACAGCGATCGTCAGTTCATTGAAACGGCAGACAACGCGCAACTTCTACGAAGAGCGCTCAAGCATCTTTATCGTCCGATTTCGTCCGTTTTTCTCCCTTGGCAGGATGATCCCCTCGGCCTCTTTGCGAACCGTTTTCAAGAGCTCTTTACTAATCCTCATTTTTCTGTCCGAGGGCGCTTTCTCACCGTAGGGTCTCCGTCCGATCCGTCACATTTTGCCGTCGTTCTCAACGTCACGGCCGCAGAAACGCTACGTCTTTCCGGCACGCCGATCACGGATGCCGTCCGTGAAGCACGACACCAAGCTCAGTCAACGTTTTCCCTGGCCGTCATTGAAGCGGCAGGTCCCCTGCTTTTGAGCGAAGCCGCCGCCTCTGCCGCACAAAAAGAAGCGTCCTTCATCGGTACTTTCTCCGCCCTCGGCGTCGTCCTTCTCGTCCTCTTTTTCTACCGAGCCGTCACGCCGGCGGTCTCAATGGTCGTGACACTGGGACTGAGCTTTCTGACGGCGGTGAGCGCCGTTTTTCTCGTTTTCGGCGAAATTCACCTGCTTACCCTGGTATTCGGTGCCACGCTCCTCGGCATTGCCGCCGACTATGTCTTTCACTTTCTCACCGAACTCTTTCAGCAGCCGAGCGCTTACGCAGCCCGTCGTTCTCTTTTGAAGAGTCTTTCGGTCTCTCTTTTGACGACGCTCGCCGGGTACAGCGTCATGTTGATCGTTCCCATGCCGATCCTGCGGCAGATGGCACTTTTTTGCATCGCCGGTCTTTCATCCGCCTTCTGTTTCGTCATACTATTGGGGCCGACCGTTGCCAAACCCCGTCCCCTGCCTTCGGCGACTGATCGTTGGGGGACTTTTTTGGGGCAGGCTCTTCCGTTTTCGCAAGCCAAGGCCCTCGCCGTCACGGCCCTTTTCATCTGTGCCGCCATACCGGGATGGTTTCAGCTAAAGACGGGAGATGAACTGCGGCTTTTAAACAGCATTCCCACCGCCGTACTCGCTGAACAGCAGTCGGTGTCGGAAAAAATTTCTCCGACGAGTCCCGGGCAATTTTTTGTCATCCGTGCCCAAACAACCGATGAAGTTCTCCATCGGCTTTCCACGTTGCGCCCCCAACTTGACCGACTGGTGAAAAAAGGACTCCTCACAGGGTACCGCACCGGTGAAGGCCCTCTGTTGCCGCTCATCCGTCAGGCGACTGACCGTCAACTCGTCGAAGCCGTCAACCTCAAAGTCCGACGACTGGTTGAACAAAAACTCGGTTCCCGCGTTGAAATGCCGTCCGCAACCGTCTCACGCCCTCTGACGCTGTCCGATTGGCTCACAAGCCGCGTCGGTGAGTTTTATCGTCCTTTCTGGCTTTCTGATATCGAAACCGTCGTCTTTCTCTCCGGCGTCAAACCGGAATCATTAAAGGCACTCCAATCCGTCGCATCACGGCAACCGGACATCCATTTCATTGATACGACGGGAACCATTCGTCTCAGTCTCAGCCACTGGCGCAGCCTGACGATCAAAGTCCTCGGCGCTTCGTTTTTCCTGATGACGGCTTTCCTCTGGTGCAATTACCGCCGGCAGGCATTTTTCATGGCGTTGCCGACGGCGGCAGCCCTTCTCTGCACCGTCGGGATTCTTGGCTGGTTGTCCGTCCCGGTGTCCCTCTTCACCGTTCTGCCGATGATCCTCCTCTTAGGATTGGGCGCTGACTATGCCGTGCTGCTTTACACCAAACCCGGAGAAAAAACCGCCCTTCTGTCGGTATTTCTAGCCGCCCTCAGCACACTTCTTTCCTTCGGGCTGCTGGCATTTTCCTCAACTCCAGCACTCTGCCACTTTGGCCTGTCGTTGAGCATCGGGCTTTTTCTGGTTTGGTTTTATACAATGCTCCTGCGACCCGCAGGTTCTTTAGGAGTTTGTCATGATTAAACGTGCCTTATTCACAGCCGTTGCCACGGCCATCATCGCGGCATCATCTACCGTCAGTGCTAATCCCATGATTCAGCTACCGGTACAACAAATCGTAACGCCTGTTTCGATGGAACAGCTGCAAAAATGTGTGACCGCTTCTGCTATTTCCACCAATTGGACCGTACTGGAAAATAGGCCCGGCAATCTGTTACTTCGTTACAGCCGTAATCCCAAATGGTGGGTCAAGGTCAAGGTTACGTATTCTGAAAAAGAATACCGCATTGACTATGTTGATTCCGACGGACTGAATTACCGTATGAAGGACGGCGTTCCTGATATTCACCGCAATTACAACCGTTGGATCAAAAACTTGAATAAGTACATCCAGGTCAATCTCAGCCGTCTTTAATTTTCCCGGGCACGATTCGGTACAGAACGTCTTGCAACGGTCTGCGCCGACAGCCCCGCCATTTTAAAACTACACTGGCACCCGCCGCACCAACGCCAAGAAGTCGCTCCAATCACCCCGCTTACCGGACAGCAGTCGGAAAGACATCCCTTCTTTTTTGCGAAGTACCAGTTGTCGGGCCGCATCGGGCGACTTTTCAACCGCGGTCAGCAATCGGCTTTCCGCTAAGAAAACGCGTCGGGCGTACCCGCCGTCCCCCTTTCGATACCCCGCGCCCACGTAAAACTTCAACGCTCCGGCCACCGTTTTCTGTTGAGCGAGATACTTCACAAGAATCGCCGTCCCGACGGCCATATTGGCCTTCGGCTTAAAAGCAGCCGCCGTGCCGCCGTGTTCCTCGAATTTGTCGGCATGTACCCGTACGTGTACCTGCATCAAACCTTTGGCCCCTGCGTTGCTGACGGCTTTTGCGTTGAAACCCGATTCGACCGTGATGACACCGAGGATCAGAATCGGATCAATGTCGGAAGCCTTACCAAGCGACACTGCCTCATCCACAATCACTGCAACGTCGTCCCTGCGCTTATGCCAAGTCCGTGCAATAAAGGTCGTCAGTCGTTCTTTGACGACCGTCAGCCGCTCTTCGTAGGTGAGAAACTTTTTGGGCGACTCAACGAGCCGTTCCGCCGTTGAAGCCTGCGGTCGGGCGGCCGTTACTTCCGCGGGTTCGGCCGCTACCGTCACCGCCCGCAGCAACAGAAACACCGCGACGCTCAAGAGAAGCAGGGCTGCCGCGCCGGTACCCACCGCCGCCCAGCCGAACCGTGACGAGGCCCGAACTTCCGTCATCCGTCAAGCCTCGCCGGCGGGCTGAGTCCTGCGACTCACAACCAGAAGAATCGCCGCCCCCAAGAGTATCAACGGCAGTGACAACCACTGGCCGCGGGAGAGACCGAAAAGCCCCAATCCCAAATACGCGTCCGGTTCACGGAAAAATTCCACGATGAAACGCACGACGCCATAGCCGATGCAAAAGAGAGCCGACACCACGCCGCGGCGCCGGGGCTTGACAGATAACCACCAAAGAAGCGTAAAGAGTGCAAGACCTTCCAACCCCGCTTCATACAGCTGCGACGGGTGCCGCGGGGCAAGACTTCCCGACTGCGGAAAAATCATCGCCCAGGGCAATTCCGGATCCGCCAGCCGTCCCCAGAGTTCTCCGTTGACGAAGTTGCCGAGGCGACCGAAAAAAAGTCCCAGCGGGACCAACGGGGCCGTAAAGTCCGCCGCCGTCCAAAAATTCTTGCCTTTGATTTTGGCAAAAACCGCAAGCGCCAGAATGGAACCGATCATGCCGCCGTGCGCACTCATGCCGCCCTGCCAAACTTTGAAAACATCCAACGGATGCGACAAATACCATTCCGGCTGATAAAAAAGACAGAACCCCAGGCGACCGCCCAAAATCACGCCGACCACACCGTAAAAGAGGAGATCTTCCACATCGTCTGCCGTCATCCCTCGCCAACCGTCGCGGGAACGCAGTCGCCCCAACAGAAGAAACAGCGCAAAGCCCACCAGATACATCAAACCGTACCAATGTACGGCGACCGGCCCCACATGCAGGGCCACGGGATCAAACTGAGGATGAACGAGCATAGTGACAGTGTGTCAGATAAAGAATGGGCGAAGTCTAGCGGCAAAGTCACGCCCCTATAATTTTGGCTCGTCCGTCTTTCTTAACTTTCCTTACCGCCATGCGCCAGATCTTCCGCACGTTGCCTTGGATTCACCCATCGGAACCCGAAGTCCTGCAGACGCTATACCGAAAATACGGCCGGAAGATTCACGTCAAAAAGGGGGAGACGCTTAAAAGCGGCGGAGAGGCGCCGGTACTCTTTTTCCTGGAGAAGGGGCTCGCCGCCTACTGGGTCAACCGCACGACGCCGGGCCACACGGCGATTTTGTCCCTCATCATTCCGGGACGCACCATGGGCGACATCACGTGTTTTTCCGGCGAACGCGTCAACGTGACGTCGCGCACGCTGCAGGATTCAGACGTGTGGATCGTCAAACGCAGCGACCTTCTCGCCGAGTACCTGCGTGACCCGCAGCTGCTTCTCACGGAAAGTCAGCAGCTCATCCGCAAGCAGGAAAGTCATATCGAAGGAATGACGGCCAATTTCACCCTCGGCGCCGAAGCCCGCGTGAAGCTTTTCCTGCGGGTGCTGCTCGCGGCGTACGGCCTTCCCCTTCACGAAGGCGAGAACGTCATTCCGCTTTTGATCAGCAACGAACTCATCGGCGACGTCGTCAATCTGTCCCGCATGTCGGTCTACCGCATTCTCACCGACTGGGAAAAAGCGGGGCTTGCCAAACGAAACGGGAAGAACCTCGCGGTCGCTTCCCGTCTCTTTCACGATGTTTACGATTGGGACGATCATCACTACACGGAACGCGACCTCGAAGGGTACGGGCCGCGTTCTGTCTTTGACTGAGGGTCCCTGAAGGCGATTACTTCGCCTTCTTCGCGTACTTCACCGCGTTTTCCGCGGCGATACGGCCGGAATTGACGGCCCAGGCGATGGTGGAACCCGCCATCAGGAGGTCATAGCTGTCGCCGTACATACCGCCCACGTCGTTACCCGCGCAGTAAAGCCCGGGGATCGGGGTACCGTCCTGCTTCACGACCTGGAAGTGTTCGTTGGACTTAATGCCGCCCAACGTCCCCAAGGACGTTGCCACCATCTTGATGGCGTAGTAAGGCGCCTTTTCCACGGCGCGCAGGTATTCGGGGGCCTTCGCGAATTCACCGTCGTGACGCACGGCGGCAAAGCCGTTATATTCCTTCACGCTCGCCTTGAGCGTTTCAAGATCCATCCCGGTCTTCTTCGCGAGTTCTTTGAGGCTCGAAGCCTTCACGGCCCAACCCGCCTTTTCCGCAGCCGGCCATTCCTTCTCGAAGTTCGTCAGCTTCGTCGTCACGGGCACCATGACGCCCACGCCCAAGTCGATGCCCTTTTCCTTGACCATGTAGTTCAGAGTCTTCTGGTCGTACACGACCCACATCGATCCGCCGATGCGTTCCAGCGCATTACCTGCAAACGGCCAATTGAGCATGATCGTTTCGTCGCAGAAGCGGCGGCCCTGCGGATCAAGCCACAAGTGCGGCTGCTTGGCGGAAGCCGCCACGTGGTTCGTGGTACCGATTCCCTTGGGACCCGGACGATAAGACGCCTGTACTTCGGTGCCGTCTTTGCCGGCGCCCGCATTCCAAGCCATGTTGATGCCGTCGCCCGTTTTGCCAGCCTGCGCGAGACCGTCCACGCCGGGGAAGCGCATATACTTCTTCATCATTTCGGGATTAGCACCGAAACCGCCCGTCGCAATGATGACGGCGCCCGCCTTGATGGTGATCTTGTCGCCGTCGTCGTTTTCAGCCACGACGCCCACGATCTTGCCGTCCTTCTGAATGAGGCTCTTCGCGGGGGTTTCAAGAAGGAGCTTCTGCCCCATTTCCGCGTACTTCTTCTGGAAGAGGTTGATCCAGCCGGCGCCGCGACCTTCGTAAATGTGCCACGTATAAAGGCCGCCCGGATAGTTCGAATAGAGTTTTTCGAACTTCACCCCATAGCTCTTCATCCAGTCGATGGTAGACGCCGTCTTTTCAAGGAAAGCACGCACCATGCGCGCGTCCCCGCGCCAGTGGCCGTAGTCCATGATCATCTTGAAGGCCTGATCCTTCGTGAGGTTGTAGTTCCAATCGCGCTGCATAGAACTTTCGACCGCCATGATGCCTTCGGAGAAATTGCCGGTGCCGCCGACGGTCGCCTTCTTTTCAAGGGTGATGACCTTCGCACCCGTTTCCGCCGCTGCCAAAGCCGCGGCCGTACCGGCCGTACCGGCACCGATCACGACGACGTCCGCCGTCATGGCGATGTCTTTAGCCATCGCGACGTTCATGGAGAGGGACAAAGTGCCTGCGACCGCGAGGGCGGCCGCACCGAGAGTGAATGCTCTTCTCTGCATGGTGCTATTCCTTATGGTATTTTTCTAACTGTCGGACTCGCGGAACTGACAGGGAATCCAATCCGCTTCCGACGATTCTTAATTGAAACTGAAACCTACAAAGAAAGCCATTCGCTCAATTTCTTTCCGTCGTTTTCGTAACACGGGTTACAAGCCGATGGCCGACATCCCAGATGCCAAAGTCTGAGATTCTCAGATTCCGTTACCCATAATCCCCACAATTCCAATCCAAAGAAAAGCTATAAATACTCTACTATTATCTTAATTTTCAACGCAATAGAATTATTTCAAGCATGATCATGGCAAATCCCCATAATTCCCACAATCACCACAATTTCCACAAAACCGACGATCAAAAATATATCATTGCACAAGATTTACGTTTCATTTCATTATTGTGGTAAACTGTTATAAGAATTCCCACAATTAATTCCCACAATAATGATGACCGTTTTCCTTCTGCCGCCGGAATCCGAACAACTCGAATACAAACGAGAATTCAATTCTTCCGGCGAAAAAAAACGACTCCTCCGAACCGTCGTGGCCTTTGCCAACGGCAAGGGCGGAAAAATCATCATCGGTGTGGATGATGCATCTCGCACGGTTTCAGGCCTGCCGCCGGAAACAGATCTCAGCCGCTTGACTGACGCCGTCACCAATTCGATTGCGGACAACTGTACGCCTCAAGTGGCTTACAAAATCCGCGTTGAAATTCTCGACGAAAAACCCGTCGTCGTCCTTGACGTATTTCCCGGCGCGTTCACTCCTTACTACCTCAAAGAACTGGGCCCTGATCAAGGGACATTCATCCGCACCGGCGCTACGACGCGTCTTGCCGACATCTACCGACTGACGGAACTGCGTTTCAGCGGCAGTCGTCGTACTTTTGATACTACGGTCGTTTCAGGGGCACCGGCCGTTACACCGACGCGGCTTAAAGCCTTGTGTCGAGCGCTTTACGCCGAAGCCCGACAAAACGCCGAAACTCTGACGCTCCCCCCGCCCAAAGCCCCGACGCCGGCCATTTTGCAAGACTGGAAACTCATTTCCAGCAATAACGGAGACGTACTGCCTCATTACGGATTTGAACTGTTGGAAGGCACTTGCCGAGCGGTTCCCGGAAGTGCCGTTCGGTGCGGGCTTTTTCTCGGAGAAGATCGCACCGACATCCGCGACACAAAGGTCTTTTCCGGCCCACTGATTGAGCAGTATCATCAAACCGTCGATTGGTTGACGAGCAAACTGGAAGTCCGCACCATCATTAACAACGGTGAGCGGTACGACATTCCGGAACTTCCGGCCAATGCCGTTCGTGAATTGGTCATGAACGCCATTTGTCATCGAAGTTACATTGCGGCCCAAGACAGCATTACCGTCGCGCTTTTTCGAGATCGCCTCGAAATCACTTCCCCCGGGGGGCTCCCTGACGGCATGACGGTTGAACAAGCCATCTCAGGCTTCACCACCTACCGCAATCCCGCTTTAGCCAACGCCTTGGCCTATACCCATCTGATGGAAAAATGGGCCAGCGGAATTCCCCGCGCTTTCCGTCTGATGAAGCAATGGGGCCTTCCTGCTCCCATCATCACGGATGCCGGTTTTGCCGTTCGAACCGTCTTGATGCGGCCCAATGATGTCTCCTGGCCCTCTGCGGCACAAATTTCTCAAATTCTGCAAAAACCGATCAACGCCTCGGTAACCGTTGAAACCAAGCGCCATAACCCCAGAAATGACACTGACGGCCTGCTGTCTTATTTGAAAAACGCCCCGACGGCAACGCTCGACGAAATGGCCCGCGAATTCAATCTCTCAAAAGACCAAGTGCGCTATCGGCTCGCCAAACTCAAAAAAGAGGGACGCCTGACCCGATCCGGGACCAAAAAAGGGCGTTGGCTTGTGAAACTCTGACGATTCCTCCCGGTACGGCGCTTTTCAACAGCGCCGTACCGCGCTAAAATTGTGAGTCTTTAATTTGGGGCGCCGGTATTTACTGACGGTCGTTTTCATCTTGAAAATGTCCCTCAGGTACCCCTCAAAAACCGCCGCCCGACGTAACAAAACCAATCAGTAAAGGGTCATACTCATGTCCGGTCATTCCAAATGGGCCAATATTCAGCACCGTAAGGGCCGTCAGGACGCCAAGCGTTCCAATCTCTGGACCAAACTGGTCCGTGAAATCATCGTTGCTGCCCGCGTGGGCGGCGGCGGAGACCCCGACATGAACTCCCGCCTCCGTCTGGCCATTCTGAAAGCCCGCGAAGGCAACGTCCCGAAGGACACGATCAATAACGCCATTTTGAAGGGCACGGGCCAGTTGGAAGGCGTGAACTACGAAGAAGTCCGCTACGAAGGCTACGGCATCGGCGGTGCTTCCCTCATCATCGACTGCACCACCGACAACCGCACCCGTACGGTCGCCGACGTGCGCCACATTCTCTCCAAGCACGGCGGCAACATGGGCGCCGAAGGCTCCGTTTCCTTCCAGTTCAAGCACTGCGGTGAGTTCTTCTTCGAACCGGGTACGGACGAAGACAAGGTGATGGAAACCGCGCTCGAAGCCGGTGCCGACGACGTAGTGACGCAGGACGACGGTTCAATCGAAGTGGTCTGCGACCCGCAGGCGTTTGACGCCGTGCAGAAGGCCTTTGAAGCCGCGGGTTTGACACCCGCCGCGTCCGACGTGACGATGAAGGCCTTGAATGAAGTGGAATTGAAGGGCGAAGACGCTCAGAAGATGCATCGCCTCATTGATGCGCTCGAAGACTTGGACGACGTGTCCAACGTTTACACGAGCGCCGTCTTTGATGACGAAGAATAAGCTCTCGGCTCTATAGCTCAGCAGAGGCGGCGCACGTTTACGGGTAACGTGCGCCGTTTTTTTATTAACGAATTTTTCCTTTCCCTTTTTCCTCCATCGGAGTTGATCGAATGAAAGTTCTCGTTGTGGGCGGCGGCGGCCGCGAACATGCTCTCGCCTGGCGTCTCTCTTTGTCCGAAAACGTCGACAAAGTCTGGATCGCCCCCGGTAACCCCGGTACGGCCGCGGAACCCGGTATTGAAAACCTCCCCGTCACCGATATTGAAGAACTCGCGCAGTTTGCGAAAACAAACGGCGTCGAACTCACGGTCGTCGGCCCCGAAGCCCCGCTTGCGAAGGGGCTTGTGAACGTTTTCCGCCGCGAAGGTCTTTCCGTCTTCGGCCCCACGAAGGAAGCCGCACAGCTGGAAAGCTCCAAGGATTTCGCCAAGGCCTTCATGAAGCGCCACGGAATTCCGACGGCGGACTACGAAACGTTCTCGGATCCCGAAAAGGCTCACGCCTATCTTGACAAAAAAGGCGCGCCGATCGTCATCAAGGCCGACGGCCTCGCCGCCGGCAAGGGCGTTGTCGTCGCGATGGATCTTGAAACCGCGCACCGCGCCGTGGACGACATGCTCGAAGGCCATAAATTCGGTGCCGCCGGTGCCCGCGTCGTGATCGAAGACTATCTCGACGGCGAAGAAGCGAGTTTCATCGTCATGGTGGACGGCGAACACATTCTGCCGCTCGCGACGAGCCAGGACCATAAGCGCCTCTTGGATCACGACAAGGGCCCCAACACAGGCGGCATGGGAGCCTACAGCCCGGCCCCCGTCGTCACGCCGGAAATTCATGCCCAGGTGATGCGCGACATCATTGAACCCACCGTGAAAGGGATGACAAAGGACGGCCTTCCCTATACCGGGTTCCTCTACGCGGGCCTCATGATCGGTAAGGACGGCAAGGCAAAGACCCTGGAATTCAACTGCCGCATGGGCGATCCGGAAACGCAGCCCATCATGAGCCGCATTACCGGTGACTTTGCCAAAGTGCTCAAAGCTGCGGCGGACGGTCACCTTGACACCGTGACGCTCGATTGGGACGATCGTGCCGCTTTGGGCGTCGTCGTCGCTTCCCACGGTTACCCCGAAAGCCCCCGCAAGGGCGACGTGATTACGGCGCTTCCCCAAAATGACGCCCTGCATCACGTTTTCCATGCCGGTACCAAAACGAACGACAAGGGCGAACTCGTCACCGCAGGCGGTCGCGTCCTCTGCGTCGTTGGGCTCGGCAAAACCATCCGCGAAGCCCGTGACGCTGCGTACGAAGCCGCTGATCAGGTACACTTTGACGGCGCCCAGATGCGCCGCGACATCGGCTATCGTGCTCTGAAGTAACCCTTCGGACGCCGATTCCCCAAAGCACGCGGCCCCTTGTCGGGCCGCGTGCTTTTTTCTTCCTTTCTAAGAATGACTGCTCCCTTTTTTCCTCGTGGTATCGGCCTTTTGGGCGGCACCTTTGACCCCGTGCACACAGGGCACCTTGCGCTCGCGCGCGAAGCGATCCGGCAGCTCAAGCTCCTGCGCGTCGATTTTGTCCCGGCTCCGGCACCGTGGCAAAAAGACGTGCTGACCCCTCTTAATCTGCGGCTCGCCATGCTCGAAGCCGCAGTGAGCGACCACCCGGAATTCGGCATCAACCTCACGGACGTTTTAAGAGAGGGCGCGACCTACACGATCGACACCGTCCGAGATCTCAGAAACGCCGTCGGGACGTCACTCCCCCTCATTCTCCTCATCGGTCAGGATCAGTGGGTGAACTTTCACACCTGGAAAGACTGGACTCGTCTCACGGACTACGTGTCGATTGCCGTCTGCAGCCGCAGCACTGCAAAAGGTGCGCCGACCGAGGCCGTTAAAGTCTGGGCAGAGGAGCGCCTTACCACGCCCGAAATCGTCAACGAAGTCCCGCACGGAAAAATCACCTTCTTTTCGATGCCCGAACACGCAGCAAGTTCGACTAAAATCCGCACGCTTTTTGCAGAAGCAGGCCGACGTGAAGCCCTACGACGGCTCTCGGCCTGGCTGCCTGCGCCGACGGCGGCTTTAATTGCCCGCCGCAACATCTATTGAAAAAGAAAGAATGACTACTGAAGAACTTGTTTCCCTTATCGTCAACGCCCTGGAAGACGTCAAGGCTCAGGACATCCGCGTCTACGACACCACCGACAAGACGAGCGCCTTTGAGCGCGTCATCGTCGCTTCCGGCACCAGCAACCGCCAAACCCGCGCTCTCGGTCTTTCCGCCGCCCGCGCCGTGAAGGAAAACGGCGGCAAGGTTTCGGGACTCGAAGGTCTCGACTCCGGCGAATGGGTGCTCGTTGACTGCGGTTCCGTCGTCGTGCACTGCATGCAACCCGTCGTCCGCGACTACTACAACCTCGCCGAACTCTGGGGGCCGCACGCGATGGAACTTGCAAAGGCCGTCAACGCCAAATCCGCGGAATAAATCATGCACATTACCGTTGTCGCCGTCGGTCTTCGTCAGCCCGGTTGGGCCGATGAAGCCGTCAAAGATTATCTCGGACGTTTTCCAAAGGACTTCACGGTTGTCGTAAAGGAAGTCAAAGCCGAACCCCGCGCGGGACAACCCGCTGCCAAACTCATGCAGCTAGAAGCCGAGCGTATCCGCAAGGCCATTCCTGCCGGAGACATCGTCGTCGCGATGGACGAGCACGGCCGCGACTTCACCACCATGGACTTTGCGAAAAAAGTCGACGGATGGAAAAACGAAGGTTGCGGCGTAACGTTTTTGATCGGCGGCGCCGACGGGCTCGATCCCGAATTAAAGAAAGGCTGCCGCATGATGCTGCGCCTATCCTCGATGACGCTGCCGCACGCCTTTGCCCGCGTCATGCTCGTCGAGCAAATCTACCGCGCGTGGTCGATTCTGAACAACCACCCCTATCACCGGGTTTGATTCATGCCGAGACTGTATCTTGCGAGCAAAAGCCCGCGCCGTCGGGAGCTTCTCACCACGATCGGCGTCACGGATTTTGAAGTGATGCCGGTGGGCATGGCGGACGTTCTCACCTTCGTCGAAGGGGATGAAGAGCAGCTGCCGGGCGAATCGGCGGAGAATTACGTCATCCGCACCGCTCGGGAAAAAGCGCTGGCGGCGCTAGCCAAAATCCGTGCCGAGGGCCGAACCCCCGCCCCGGTTCTCACGGCGGATACCGTCGTTATTTCGGACGGCATCGTTCTCGGGAAACCCGCAGACTGCGATGAAGCACGCCGCTTCATGCAACGCCTCTCCGGCGGCACGCATGAAGTTCGGACAGCGGTTTGGGTTGGAACGGACGACGAACACCTTACTAACGCGGTAAGCGTGAGTCGGGTAACGTTTACGTCGCTCTCTGAGGAGCAGATTGAACGCTACATCGCCACTGACGAACCTTATGACAAAGCGGGCGGCTACGGCATTCAGGGCTTAGCCGGTCTTTTCATTGCCCGCATCGAGGGAAGTTACACCGGCATCATGGGGCTTCCCGTCTTTGAAACCGGAAATCTGCTGCGGCCGCTGGGATTAACGACCATTTAACACAAAGAGGGCGCCCGCAGGCGCCCTCTTTGTCATCAGTGAAGGGTTACTTCACGTCAACGAGTTCCACATCGAAAATCAGCGTGGCGTACGGCGGAATGGCTCCGGGATAGCCCTGTTCACCGTAGGCGAGGTTGTAGGGAATCGTGAGCTTACGCTTGCCACCGACCTTCATGCCCTTGATGCCCTGTTCCCAGCCGGCGATCACCATGCCGGCGCCCAACGGGAATTCAATGGGTTCGCCGCGGGTATGGCTTTCGTCAAACACCGTCCCGTCCGTAAGACGCCCGATGTAGTGCACGCGCACCGTGTTGCCGAAGGCGGCCTCTTTGCCGCTGCCTTCCACTACTTCTTCGATTTCGAGTTCGCCTTCGGGCGGCACTTCGACGATGTCGAGAAGTTCGATGTCAAACACCAACGTTGCGTTTCCCGGAATGGGGCCGATACCGGCTTCGCCGTACCCCATTTCGGGCGGAATCGTGAGCGTACGCTTGCCGCCCACCTTCATGCCGAGGAGCCCCTCGTCCCAACCGCGGATCACCATGCCGGCGCCCACCGTGAATTCGAACGGCTGCTGACGGGACACGCTCGAATCAAACACCGTACCATCCGTGAGACGCCCCGTATAGTGCACGCGGACTTTGTCGCCTGCCTTCACCTCGGCGCCGTCACCGACCGCCGTGTCCACGATCTTCAGTTCTGCCATTTTTTAAAAAATCCTTTGAGAGAAAAACGAATGCGGGGAGTATACCGAGCCTCGCAACGCTTCTCGGCATACCCCCGTCAAAATCAGCATTCCACGATGCACACCGCCAGACCACCGCGGCTCGTTTCCTTATATTTCGCCTTCATGTCGCGCCCGGTTTCAAACATCGTACGCATGACTTTATCCAGGCTCACTACGTGTCGGCCGTCGCCAGCCAACGCAATATGCACCGCATTAATGGCTTTCACCGCCCCTACGGCATTGCGTTCGATACAGGGAATCTGCACCTGGCCCGCCACCGGATCGCAGGTAAGGCCCAACTGGTGTTCCATACCGATTTCCGCGGCATTTTCCACCTGATCCACCGTCGCTCCCAGCGCCGCGGCAAGTCCCGCCGCCGCCATGGAGGTCGCAACGCCCACTTCCCCTTGGCACCCGACTTCGGCCCCGGAAATCGACGCGTTTTCCTTGTAGAGCATCCCAACGGCCCCCGCCGTCAGCAAAAACGTCCGAATGCCTTCGGGGCTCGCATTGGCAGAGTACTTCACGTAATACTGCAGTACGGCGGGTACCACTCCCGCAGCCCCGTTCGTGGGACACGTCACGATGCGCCCGCCTGCGGCATTTTCTTCCCCGGTGGCAAAACCCCAGGCGTTTACCCAATCCAAGGCAGCCAAGGGACCGTACCCCGCCGGATTCGTCTTAAGCCTCTTTACGAGTACCGGAGCACGACGCTTGACGCGCAGAGGCCCGGGAAGAACGCCTTCCGTCGCAAGCCCCCGTTCTATTCCTTTCCGCATCACGTCCCAAACGTGATCGAGCGCTTCATCAATTTCTTCATCCGTGCGACGGGTACGTTCATTGTCACGCACCACCTCCGCAATCGTCTTACCGGTGGCGTGGGCCATTGCCACAAGTTCGGAAGCATTCACGTAATTAAAGGGTACGGCCGTCGTTCCGCGTTTTTCCACCGCGGCTTCCGCGCTTTTGGCGGGCTTTTCAAAGTTCTCCGGATCCGCAGCGACGACAAAGCCGCCCCCCACCGAGTAGTAACGGCGTTCCAGCAATTTGTTGCCGGCGTCGTCATAGACCGCCAACTGCATGCCGTTCGTATGAAATGCAGCCACCTTATCGGGACTGAACGTAATGTCCTTGCCCCAATCAAACGCGAGCGTCTTCCCGTTGCCGAGCGTGAGTCGCTTTTCTTGCTGCACGGCGCTGATCATCTGCGGTACGGCCGCCGTGTCCACGGTTTCCGGCGACTTTCCCATCAATCCGAGCACGGTTGCACTGTCGGTGGCGTGGCCCTTGCCGGTGGCACCGAGGCTTCCCATCAAATCGATTGTGAGCCTCGCCGCTTTCCCTGCAGTACCCGTCTTTTCCAATTCATGCAGAAAAAGAGCCGCCGCCCGCATGGGGCCCACGGTGTGGCTGGAGCTCGGCCCGATGCCGACGCGGAACATTTCAAAAATACTGATGGGCATGGTCATCCCTAAAAAAGCGGCTGAAACTTTCTCAAGCCGCCTTAAAGTCATTAAAACGTCAATATCAGAGCTGAGGATCCACCACGAGTGCCTTGCTGCAGAACGAACGCGGATCCGTCTTCACGTCGCAGGGCACGTTTTCCCCGATTTTCACTATAGCGGGCAAACTCACCAACCCCGCCGTCAACGGCATCTCGGGGATGCGGGCAATGCTCGTCAGCTGGCAGGCCATATCCCCGACGATAATCGTCGGTACGTCGATCAGCAGCGACGGATCAAAGGCCGTTTCAAACGCCACCAGGTGCAGCCGCGGGGAGTTGCCTTCCTTAAACCGCGCTTCCGTGAGGGCGCGGCCGATGAAGATGCGTTCAGGATCCGTAAAATCCGGAACGTCTTCAAACCCCGCTTCCATCGCGGTCGTCGATTCGTCGTATTCAAGCCCTTCGGCAGGTTCGCGGGCGAGAATGCGCAGGGCATCAAATCCGGACTGTTCGCCCTTTTTGGCGCCCGCCTGAATGAGGTTGTCAAAAAGCGCTGTGATGTTGGCTTCCGGTCCCGTCACGAGCGAAATCCAACGAAGGTTCAGGAACGTGATGCCTTCGGAAACCTTCGCCGCCATCGGCGCCACGGCGAGTTCCTTCACAGGCATCTGCCCGGCGTAGTAAAACCCCGTCTGAGTCGTCACCGTGAGTTCCGCATCAAAAGCAGCGCTCACCTGATGAATCCACGCCTGACGCACATCGGCGCCTTCACCGGCCAACACAATTTCGTAGGCATTCACGTCGGTGCGCATCACGTAGGCGGGACCGATGATGCCGCCTGATGCGTTCAGCATCACGGAGCGTTCGACTTCGCCCGAAGCGAGTTTGGAGACGTCGCTTGCGAAAAGACGCGCCATAAACTTCGGAGCGTTTTTCACACTCACCGTCACCACCGGAACCGGGGTAAAAAGAACCATTTCCAAAGCCATTTTCTTTTTCTCTTCTTGTTACTAAAGTCGTTACTCGCGAACACAGTCGAGCATATATTTCACGGTGCCGTCGGGTTGCTTCACCTTCACAAGCCCGTGCACGTCGCTTTCAAATCCCGGGAACTGACGCGTAAAGTCGCGGGCAAACCGCAAGTAGTCCATGATCTTCGAGTTCACGCGTTCCCCGGGCACCAAAAGCGGAATTCCCGGCGGATACGGCGTCAACAGCACCGCGGAAATACGGTTTTCCAAATCGTCGATCGCCACCCGATCGACTTCGCCGTGTACGAATTTCGCGTACGCATCCGTCGGCCGCATGGCGGGCACCATTTCGGATACGTACATCTGGGTGGTGAGCCTTGCTACATCGTAACGGCGATAAACCGTATGGATGCTCTGGCACAAGTCCTTCAACCCCATGTTTTCGTACTGCGGGAAAGCGGCAATGAATTTCGGCATCACGCGCCACAGTTCGCTGTTGGCATCGTACGCATCCTTAAACTGCTGCAGCTCCGTCACCATCGTGTTCCAGCGACCCTTCGTGATACCGATCGTGAACATGATGAAGAAAGAATAAAGCCCCGTCTTTTCGACGATGATCCCGTGCTCGGAGAGGTATTTCGTCACGACGGCCGCCGGGATTCCCGTTTCCGCAAAGTCCCCCGTCACCGAAAGCCCCGGCGTCACCACCGTCCCCTTGATGGGATCAAGCATGTTAAAGCCCTCGGCCACCGGACCGAATCCATGCCATTCGTCGTTCGCCTTCAGCGTCCAATCCGCCTGCGTCCCCATACCGGACTGCGGGAGTTTATCCGGGCCCCACACGGTGAACCACCAGTCGTGATAGCTTTGCCCCACTTCGCGCATGGCGCGGCGGAAATCCACGGCTTCCTGAATGGATTCCTCCACAAGTGCCGTCCCGGCGCGCCCTTCCATCATGGCGGCGGCGACGTCGCAACTCGCGATAATCGCGTACTGTGGAGAAGTCGACGTATGCATCATGAAGGATTCGTTGAAGCCCGCACGATCCAATTTTTCCGTTTCCGAATTCTGAATGCAGATTTGACTCGCCTGAGAGATACCGGCCAGAAGCTTATGCGTCGAATGCGTTGCAAACACGAGACTCGTCTTCGTACGCGGCTTTTTCTTATCAATGGCGTGCATGTTCTCATAGAACGGATGGAACGCCGCATGCGGCAGCCACGCCTCATCAAAATGAAGAATGTCCACCTTGCCGTCCAATTTCGCCTTGATCACTTCGTCGTTGTAGACGATGCCGTCGTACGTGGACTGCGTAATCGTCAGAATGCGCGGTTTCTTCGTCTTGTCCTTGATGAGGGGATTGGCGGCGATTTTTTTCTGAATCGTCTCCCACTCGAATTCTTCTTTCGGGATCGGTCCGATGATGCCGTAGTGGTTGCGGGTAGGCATCAGAAACACCGGCACGGCCCCCGTCAGCGTAATGGCATGCAGGATCGACTTATGACAGTTGCGGTCGACGATCACGATGTCGCCCGGCGCCACCGTGTAGTTCCAGACGATCTTGTTGGACGTGGACGTACCGTTAGTCACGAAGAACAAGTTGTCGCAGCCGAAAATACGTGCGGCATTCTGTTCGGACTTCGCCACAGGTCCCGTGTGATCCAACAGTTGCCCCAGTTCTTCCACGGCATTGCAGACGTCGGCGCGAAGCATGTTTTCGCCGAAGAACTGATGAAACATCTGCCCCACAGGACTCTTTAAGAACGCCACGCCGCCCGAGTGCCCCGGGCAGTGCCAGGAATAAGAGGAATCGGCCGCGTAGTGCGTCAATGCCTTAAAAAAAGGCGGCGGAAGACTTGCCAGATATTCGCGGGCTTCTCGTACGATGTAGCGCGCCACGAATTCGGGCGTGTCTTCGAACATATGAATGAAGCCGTGCAGTTCCCGGAGGACGTCATTCGGGATTGACGTCGCCGTCTTCGTTTCCCCATAAAGGAAAATCGGCACGTCGGGATTGGAACGGCGCACCTCACGCACGAATTCCCGCAGGTCGTGAATCGCTTCGTTCTCTTCACCGGTTTCGGAAAAATCGTCGTCATCGAGACTCACCAAAAAGCCCGACGTACGGCTCGCCTGCTTCGCAAGCCCCGACAAATCAGAAAAGGTCGTCACGGCACGAACTTCGACGCCTTGTGCTTCAATCGCCTTCGCGAGATCTCGGATTCCGAGACCGGCGACGTTTTCCGAGTGGTAGTCCTCATCAATGATGACAACCGGGAAGTGGTACTGCATAGGAGGTTTCTCCCCTAACGATGGGTAGTGTCTTTTCCTCAGGAAAAAGACGAAAAATTAAGCAGCCGCCATTGTATCGGGTATGCGGGCGCTTTTTTCACCTGTCGTCATCTTTTTCGAAACAAAATTCCAATGAAAAACTTGAAAAAATTTCCTTTGCTAAAGTAAAATTTTCAGTGAAAGTTCCTGCAGGGCCTCTGACTTCAGTTACGCATAAAGTTGACAGGACATCTAGCCGGTGGGCGCTTGCGTCGCCGGCATTTTTGTATTCAAATGCATTCTTATTTTTACGGGTGTTCTAAAATTGCCCGTCTTATCTATTTGAACTGCACCGCCATGTCTGAAAAAGCCACTCCCGCCCGTCATTCCGGGCGACTCTTCATGGTGACGGCACCTTCGGGGGCCGGCAAAAGCACGCTCGTAAACGCGCTTTTGGCGAAGGAACCAGACCTTCTTCTCTCCATTTCCCATACGACCCGTGATCCTCGCCCCGGTGAAGTCAACGGCCGCGAATATCACTTTCTGTCCGTGACGGAATTTGAAGAACGTAAGGCCAAGGGCGAATTCTTAGAATCCGCCCTCGTGCACGGCAACTACTACGGCACGAGCCGCATCTGGATCGAGCAGCAGATGGCCGCGGGCAAAGACGTTCTTCTTGAAATCGACTGGCAGGGCGCGCGCCAGGTGCGCGAAAAATTCGCGGACACCGTGGGCGTCTTCATCCTCCCGCCTTCCATCGAAGCCCTTAATTCCCGCCTTCACAAACGCGGTACCGACAGCGAAGCGACGATTACGCGCCGACTGATGGGCGCCGGCGCTGAAATTGCTCATGCTCCTGAGTTTGAGTTCGTTATAATCAACGACAATTTCGATACGGCGCTCTCTCAGCTCGTGTCCATCGTCACCGCTTCGCGTCTGACGTACCGTCATCAGGCCGTCCGCCACCGCGAGCAATTTGTCGCATTGGGCGTTCCTGTATAAGATTCCGCCTCTTTTTCAACTTACTGGACTCCACACTTTCTATGGCACGCATTACTGTTGAAGACTGCCTCAAGAAGATCCCCAACCGGTTTGAACTGGTGCTCTGCGCAGCGTACCGCGCCCGGCTCATCAGCCAGGGTCACACGCCGCACGTTGAAGCCAAGGATAAGCCGGGCGTCGTCGCTCTGCGCGAAATCGCTCAGGGCCACGTCGGCCGTGAGATGCTTGAGCGCGTCGTTTAGCCTGCATCACCCGGGGCCGCTGAGCCCGGCAGGCTGACTTTTCGCAACGACGCCCTGCCGAATCAGACATAATAAAAACGCCGCGCATCCCGAACACAAGGGACAGCGCGGCGAAGTTTTTTCAGGGAATCATTCATCATGCCCGCATCCGTCAATCTTACCGATGCCGCCTTCCGCAATGTCACGGTAGCTCCGCGGCCGGTTATTCCGACTCAAAGCCAACGCCACGAAGAAGATTACGACGACGCGTACCTTGATCGCCGGGCCGATGAAATCGTTTCCGAAGACGCCGATCTGCCGCTTTACACCCCGATGGTGAAGCCGAAGATCATCGCCACCTCCGCCGAACTTTTGGCGCGCTGCCGGCAGTACCTCTCGGAAAGCGACGTCAAACGCATTCAAAGCGCCTTCCGCTACGCCGATGACGCGCACCTCGGGCAATTCCGTAAGTCGGGCGAACCCTACATTACGCACCCTCTCGCCGTGGCGACGATCCTTGCCGAGTGGCACCTTGATGCCATCACAATCTGCGCCGGACTCATGCACGACGTCTTGGAAGACACGGGGGTCGCCAAAATCGAAATGGCCGAGCAGTTCGGCGTCGAAGTTACCGAAATCGTGGACGGGGTGAGTAAACTCGACAAACTCAAGTTCTCCTCCAACGAAATCGCCCAAGCCGAAAGTTTCCGCAAGATGCTGCTCGCGATGAGCCGCGACGTGCGCGTCATTTTGGTGAAGCTCGCCGACCGCATCCACAACCTCCGCACCTTGGGCATCATGCGCCCCGACAAACGTCGGCGCATTGCGACGGAAACCCTGGAAATTTATGTTCCGATCGCACATCGCCTGGGGTTGAATCACGTTTTTCGAGAACTGCAGGAACTCTCGTTTTACAACAAATACCCGCGCCGCTACGAAGTGTTGCGTCACAACGTCATTGCGACCCGCGGCAAGCGCCGCGCGGTGTTGGAGAGAATTCTGCGGGAAACCCGCGACATTCTCCCGAAGCACCACATCATTGCGCAGGTGCAGGGGCGCGACCGCACGATCTACGGAATTTACAACCGCATGAAGGAGACGCACGCCTCTTTTTCAGACGTCCTGGACATTTACGGCTTCCGCGTCATCGTGCGCACCAAGGAAGAGTGCTACCTCGCCCTCTGCGCCATTCATCAACTCTACAAACCGGTGCATCGGCGCTTTAAGGACTTCATCGCCATCCCAAAAGCGAACGGCTACCAAAGTCTGCACACCACGGTGATCGGCCCCTCGGGCACCCCGATCGAATACCAAATCCGTACCGAAGCGATGCACCGCATTGATGAAATGGGGCTTCTTTCGCACTGGATGTACAACGACGGGCTCGACACGAGCGAACTGCAAAAGCTCGTCGCCGCCTGGCTGCAGAGCCTTCTCGACATTCAGCGCACCAGTACGGACTCCTCTGAATTCATCGAAAACATCAAGATCGATCTGCTTCCCAATCAGATCTACGTCTTTACGCCGAAATCCAAAACCGTGGGACTCCCCCAGGGATCCTGCGCCGTCGACTTTGCCTACCAGATTCACACGGACGTCGGCAACAAAGCCTGCGGATGCCGCATCAACGGCGAAGAAAAGTCCCTCACGTCCGAACTTAAAAACGGCGACATGGTGGAAATCATCACGTCCGAGACGGCGCACCCCGATCCTCAATGGCTCAACTACGTGCGAAGCGGTCGGGCGAGGGCCGAAATCCGTCAGTATCTGAGAAACCGTAACCACGCCGAAAGCGTGACGCTCGGTGAAGAACTTTTGAGAAAAGCCGCGGCCGAGGCATCTCTGCACTTTGACAACATTCCAGACGCCGCGTGGGCGACGATCGTCAAAAACGCCGGCTGCGAAAATAAGGCGACGCTTTTTGCCGACGTGGGGCTCGGCAAGCAGTTCGCCGACGCCATCATCGCCAAAGTCGCTGATTACCTCACCGAAAAGAAAAAGAAAGACACCGCTTCCTCCGGCAACCTCATCGAAGGGACGGAAGGCATTGCCGTGCAGCTTGCGAGCTGCTGCCACCCAATACCGGGCGACGCCGTTTGGAGCTTCAACCGCAAGGGACACGGCCTCTCCATTCACCGTGCCGACTGCGAACATACCAAACACGGCCGGGAACACGCGGCTCCCCACTGGGCCGAAGCCCGTTGGCGCGAGGAACTTCCCGCCGACAGCCGCTTCCCGGTACCGGTGGAACTCACCGTCACGGACGAACTCTCCGCGCTCCCCGCGGTTGCCGCGGAACTTGCCAAAGAAGGCTCATCCATCATCGGCGTAACGATGACGGATGAGAAGAAAGGCACCATGCTCGAAGAGCACGACCTCCGCCTCGTCATTCAAGTGAAGAACCGCAAGCACCTCGTTCATACGCTTCTGCAGTTAAAGCAACTGCCGATGGTAACGGCGGTGGCCCGATTGCTCGACGACGGCCGCAAACTCGCGGTTTGATGCCGGCAGAGAAAGGCCGTCATGTAAACGGGAAGGTTCGGAAGTGATGTTTGTCGATACTCACTACACGAGCCGGACCTGTGCCTGTTGTGTAAAGATCGGTGTACGTAAAAAGCACCGCTTCCAGTGCTCTTGTGGTTACCAGACGCACACCGACTTAAATGCTAGTCGGAACCTGCTCGGTTTGGGATATTTGTAACCCACTTATCGTAGATTTGTGCCGCTAGCGAAATTTCGGGATACGTCTGGCATATTTCTGAATTCCCGAAACCCCAAGCTTGTCGTGATAGGCATCTTGCTACACGTAGGTTCAGGAGTTCTTGCACCCGATGGAAGCTTTTTCGAGAAAAAAACTCGCCGCTGCACGACAAATCAATGCATTGCGGCGAGTCTCTCGGGGGCGACTTTATCAACACCCCCTAATCTAGAAATTTTCCCCTACAGTTAATAGGGTTGTTCGCTTGTGTATTTAACTTCCACAATTTCCAACGTTTCCACGCGTGCCGGGTGATCAATCGTCGCCGGGGTCGGGAGCTTGACTTCGTCGCCTTCCCGAGCCTTCAAAAACACACGGGCAATAGGGCTGATCCAACTCACGTCGCCGTGTTCGGGATCGGCTTCATCAATCCCTACGATGCGGATCGTGTGTTCGGTACCGTCCGTGAGGTTTTCATACGTCACCGTCGCCCCGAAAAACACCTGATCCGTTGCCGGACGCGTCTCGGGATCCACCACTTCGGCACTTTCCACCCGCTTATTGAGAAAGCGGATGCGGCGGTCAATTTCGCGCAGACGGCGCTTACCGTACTGGTAGTCCCCGTTTTCACTGCGGTCGCCGTTGCTCGCGGCCCAGGCGACGACGTTCACCACCTGCGGCCGTTCGACGTTCACCAAATGCTCTCGCTCATCCAACAGCCGCCGATAGCAGGCGGGCGTCATGTAGTTTTTCGTATTGGCAGGAAGCCCCGGGAGCTTCACGCCCTCGTCATCATCGTCTTCAGTGTTGGTTTGGTCGGCCATAGCAAGTGCCTTTCAAATGAAAAACCCGTCCCCCCAAAAAAGAGAACGGGTTCGAATTTTAGCCGCTTCAGAAGCGTTCGTTTTCGTCCAAATAGCGCCAGCAGCCCACGGGGAGCCGCCCCAGAACCACGCCGCCCACACGGACGCGTTTCAAACGGACGACTTTGAGTCCAACGGCTTCGCACATCCGTCGAATCTGCCGCTTTTTTCCTTCCCGGAGCACAAAGCGGAGTTCGTCCTCGTTTAACCACTCAACCTTCGCAGGAAGCAGTTTTTCGCCGTCAAGCGACAGTCCGAAATTCAGAAGCTTCAGATTCTTTTCCGACAACTGCGGCGGCACCGTACCGTCCGCGTTCGCGACACGAACGATGTACTCCTTGTCCACCGTACTTTTTTCGTCAATGATCCGTTTGGCAACGCGTCCGTCCTGAGTGAGAACCAACATTCCGACGGAATCAATGTCAAGACGTCCCGCAGGAACCAAGTGTTCCAACTGCCGACGTGAAAACCGCCGGGGGCTTTTATCTTCCCGCCAACGGTTTTCCGGCCGAATCAAAACCTTCGCCGGTTCATAGCCGTCCTCGGCCTGACCGCTCACGTACCCTACGGGCTTATTGAGAATGACGGTCACACGTTCGCCCTGCTCAGCTTTGGCGGAAGCCGCCACGGTAATTTTGTCGGCAGGTCCCACTTTCTGCCCCAAAACCGCCGGGCGGCCGTTCACCAACACCCGCCCGGACTCAATCCAAGCGTCGGCTTCACGCCGGCTCGCGAGTCCCAGTTCACTCATGCGCTTACTGAGACGGACGAGCCCCGATGCGTCGATAGGATGATCTGCTGCCACGCCTTAGGCCTTCTTACCGGTCTTGATCATGCCGAGAAGGCAGAATTCCATGATGCCCTTCTGAGCATGCAGACGGTTTTCGGCTTCATCCCACACCACGGACTGCGGCCCGTCGATCACGTCCGCCGTCACTTCTTCACCGCGATGCGCCGGCAGGCAGTGCATGAAGACGGCGCCGGGGTTCGCGGCCGCCATGACGGCCGCGTTCACCTGGTAGTCGGCAAAATCCTTGCGACGCTTGGCGTTTTCTTCTTCAAAGCCCATCGAGGTCCAGACGTCGGTCGTCACGAGATCGGCGCCCTTGGCGGCTTCCACCGGATCACGCACCACGTCGTAGTAGTCGCCTTCGGGGAAGAGCGTCTTATCAAGTTCGTACCCTTCGGGGATCGCGAGCGTCAGATGAAAGCCCAAAATCTTTGCGGCTTCCAACCACGAGTAGCTCATGTTGTTGGCGTCGCCGATCCACGCCACCTTCTTCCCCTTGATGGAACCGCAGTGTTCTTCAAAGGTCATGATGTCCGTCATGATCTGCACGGGGTGGTATTCATTCGTAAGCCCGTTGATGACGGGCACCTTGCTGTTTTTCGCAAACGCTTCCAGACGATCCTGTCCGAACGTACGAATCATGACGAGGTCGACCATCCGGGACACCACCTTCGCCGTATCTTCGATGGATTCCGAGCGCCCCAACTGCGAGCCCTGACTCGTCAAGTTGATGACGTTGCCGCCGAACTGATAAAAGCCCGTTTCGAAGGAAACACGCGTACGGGTACTCGCCTTTTCAAAAATCATCAGAAGCGTCTTGCCGTGGAAAGGCTCGTAAGCAACGCCGTTCTTCACGAGCGCCTTAATGGCGTGAGCGCGTTCCAACATGTAGTTGAGTTCTTCGGCCGTGAAGTCAGCCAGCTTCAGAAAATGACGGATCGACATCGTCGCAGTGTTCCTAAAAAAGTTTCAAAAAAAGCGGCTCGGAAGAGTCACCTCCGAACCGCTCGTCTCGCGATTTGTTCGGTGCCGTTATTGTATAAGCAGCGCCCGAGCGCCGACATCAGAAAAAGGCCTGAATTGCCGACTATTGGAAAGTTTAGAACCGTCAGTCTTGCAGCACTCTTTCTTTAGCGGAAAGATCGAGCAGAACCGTCGACCCCACGGCGCCCGGCACCGCGGCAATCCAAATTTCCGCCCCGCCCAAATCCGACACCTTCACGTGAATCCGGTGTCCTTCTTCGTCGCGTTCCAAAATTTCCGCCGGAATCGACGTAAGCGTTCGGTTGCGGACAAAAACGTCTTCCACCGAACCTTCGGCGAGTTTGCGCCCGGCTTTGAGCATCACAACGCGATCCGCAAACCGCATCACTTCCTCATCGGAGTGCGTCACGTAAAGAATCGGAATATTGAGCGTTTCACGCAGCTTCTCAAGCCACGGCATGATTTCTCGACGACGCTGATTGTCAAGGCTTGCCAACGGTTCATCCATCAGAAGCGCCGTCGGGCGCACCGCCAGACAGCGGGCAATGGCAACGCGCTGACGCTCTCCCCCGGAGAGTTCCGACGTACGGCGCGTCAAAAGGTGTCCGATTCCCAAGAGTTCCACAGCTTCGTTCAAGCGTTCTCCGGCATCGGCGTCCTTAATGCGCTTCATACCGTATTCCAAATTCTGACGGATGGAAAGGTGATCAAAAAGGCTCGCTTCCTGAAACACATAACCCAGACGGCGTGCGTACGTCGGCACAAAAATCTTCTTTTCGTCATCCTGCCAAACGTGGCCGGCCATCTCGACGCGCCCCTCGGCGTGCTCAAGTCCGGCAACCGACCGCAGTACCGTCGTCTTGCCGCAGCCCGAAGGCCCGAACAAAGCCGTCACCCCGTCGTCGGGTACCGTAAATTTCACATCGAGCGAAAAGCCCGCCGTCCGATCCAAACGAACTTCGACTAATCCAGACATAGCGGACTCCTTAGAAACTCACCGCTTTGGCGCGGCGGTTGAGAAAACTCAAAGCGAGCAGAACGACAAAGGAGAAGACGAGCATGCCGCCCGCCAGAATGTGCGCCTTATCGTATTCCATGGCTTCAACAAACGTGTAAATCTCCGTTGAAACCACCTGGGTTTTTCCGGGAATATTGCCGCCGATCATGAGGACGACGCCGAATTCACCGATCGTATGTGCGAACGTCAGCACCGTCGCCGTAAAAACCCCCGGACGCACGAGGGGAAGCACCACGCTGAAGAAGGCATCGACGGGTTTGGCCCCCAAGGTTGCCGCCACTTCCATCGGCCGGTCACCCAACGCCTCAAACGCGCCCTGCAGGGGCTGCACGGCAAAGGGCAACGAATAAACGAGCGACCCGATCACAAGCCCCGGGAACGTAAAGGTGAGGAGTCCCCACCCCATGCTCTGCGTGAACTGTCCCAAGAGACCGTGCGGTCCCAAAGCGACGAGAATATAAAAACCCATCACCGACGGGGGCAGCACGAGGGGCAACGTCACCACTGCCCCGACGGGGGCACACCACGCACTTTTGGAGCGTGCGAGCCACCAAGCCAAGGGCGTTGAGAGCGCCAGAAGGACAACGGTCGTGACGACCGCGAGTTCCAAACTGAGCCACACGGGCTCCAGAGAAATAGCTTCCATCACGCTCTCTCAGTCACCCATAGGCCGATTACTGGTCGCCGTATCCGTAGGCCACCTTCACCTTGGCGGCTTCCGGTCCTTTGAGAAACTGCAGGAACTGGTTGGCAGCTGCAGGCGACTTGCCGTTTCTCAAAAGCACGGCGTCCTGAGCGATCTTGCCGTAGTAGTCCGCAGGCACGATCCAGCCGGAACCGGAGGTGAGCTTGCCGTTCTTAAAGACCTGACTCAGCGCCACGAAGCCCACTTCAGCATTGCCGGTCTTCACATACTGGTAGGTCTTGCCGATGTTATCGCCTTCCACGAATTTCGGCTGCACCTTCGCCATAGCCTTCATGTGTTCGAGGGTTTCATAAGCAGCGAGACCATAGGGCGCGAGCTTCGGATTCGCGACGGCGCACTTATTGAAATCGACCTTCTGAATCACCTGTTGGCCATTCTTAATCTTGCCGGCGTCAGCCGACCAAAAAACGAGCTTGCCCACGGCATACGTGAAGACGGAAGAACCCACGCCGTAGCCTTCGGCCACGGCCTTCTTCGGGGTCTTGGCATCCGCCGCGAGGAGAATATCGTAGGTGGCGCCGTTCTTAATCTGGCCGTAGAACATACCGGTGGAACCGAAGGAGAGGATCACCTTGTGGCCGGTCTGTTGTTCAAAAATCGGAGCCAAATCCTTCGCGGGGGCCGTGAAGTTTGCAGCCACGGCGACGTGGATTTCGTCAGCCAGGGCACCTGCAGAGAGCGCGGCAAAAACAGCCGAAACGGCGGCCTTAACAGCGATAGATTTCATTTTATCGATTATCCTAAAAAGATCTTTTTAAACATTTTAATAAAAGATTTGCGGCTTTTCGTTAAGCGTTATACCATTAACGCTATACCGTTAGTGAACAGCGGTAATGGTAACAGCGTTATTCTTTTTTTGCATTACGCCAAGTTGAGTAGCTTTACAATTTAGTTTGTTCTTTTCTCTCCCTCATTCAAAAAAACATGGCTGAAACCCCAGACCCCCTACGACAATCCGATTCTCCCGAAAAAATTGCCGATCCCATCGGTCTCACGCAGCAGTTGGGAAGCATCGTCGACAAACGCCTCGACATTCTCCGCCGCATCCAGGACACGGGTTCCATTTCGGAAGCCGCCCGCACCGCGGGGGTTTCTTACAAGGCCGCCTGGCAGGCGATTGAAACCTTAAGCAACCTCGCCGGAAGCCCGCTCGTTGAAAAAAACGTCGGCGGCGTCAAAGGGGGCGGCACGCGTTTGACGCCCGTGGGACTGCAGGTCGTCAAACTCGCCACGCGCCTTGCCGCGGCCCGTGCCGCGGTGCTCGCCGACTTTGAAGCCGAACACGTACCGGAACTTGCGAACCTCTCGGCGTCCACACTGCGCACCTCGATGCGTAATCACCTTCCCGCCGTCGTGAACAAAGTCGAACACGGCCCAGCCCGCGTACGGGTCTACCTCAAGATTGATGACGAAAACACGGTTCGTGCCACACTCACTCAGGAAAGTGCCCAGCTGATGGGACTTACTCAAGGGGTGAAGGTGTTGGCGCTCTCCAAAGCCACGGCCGTCGAAGTCGCTGCCCATATTCCGGTTTCCGCGGGCTGCAACATTCTCCGGGGCACCATCGTCCGGATGTCCCGCGCCGAAAAAGGCGGCGAAGTGACGCTGCGGTTGGCGGGCGGCTTGTCGCTCGTAGGGTTCTCCCGCCGCAATCACGGTCTCAAGGTAGGGGACACTGCGGAGGCGAATCTCTCAGCGCAGAGTATCGTTATCGGGCTTTTCACTTAATACTTCGGTATGTATTGATTTATATCATACAGAAAATATATCTGTTTTTCTTAAAAAAAATACAGTCGTATTTTTTAGTTTGAAAATTGAAACAAGCAGGTGGGGATTGCTTTTAACCCTTAAGCCTAACTGAATACGCCGAGCTTCTTTCAGTTAAAATCCCGCTCAGACTTCGTCTCAAGCGGTTGCTGCACTCGGTCAAGCAACACGGTTAGACATAATAAAATCAGATTTTCCGCCCTACCGCACCGACCCCGCTTTTCATTGGTGCGCCTGCAACCGCGGAGAGTCACGGAGAATTCTTATGAACAGAAACAGTAAGTGGTTCGTCGGCGGCCTTCTCATCGTCGGCATCGTATTGGGCGTTGCGCTCGTTTCCGCCGGTACAGCCGTCGTGCATTGGTCCGGTTCCACCCAGTTCTGCGGCAGCTTCTGCCACTCGATGGACGATGCGTACGCTTCTTACAAGAAGGGGCTGCACGGTCAGACGCATTCCGGCTTCAACGTGGGTTGCGTAGACTGCCACTTGAAGTATGAATCCGAACACTCCATCGGCCAGGCTCAGGTCGTGGGTCTTCTTTTCCACAAGGCTCAAAGCGGCGCTTCCTCCCTCTGGGGCCAGATCCGCGGTACGATGAGCACGCCGGAAAAGCAGGTGGAAATGCGTGACGAACTCTCTGAGTCCTACCTCAATTGGGCGCGCTCCACGGGCTTCTCCAACTGCCGCGGTTGCCATGACCTCGCCAACTTCAAGGTCAACCCCGCCAAGCCCATGGTTGCTCCGATGCACAAGATGATGGCTGAATCCAAGGAAGCAGACTGCATCGCCTGCCACGCGACCGCCGGCCACAACCGTGATGCCGAAGAAACGGCTGAAGCGAAAGAAGAATAAGTTTCTTTCCGCTTCGTAAGTCACACCGAAGCCCGAAAGCCCGTCAGAGGCCTTCGGGCTTTGTTTTTATCGGTGTCGGGGCCCGTTCGAAACCGTCCTCGACCGCGCTACAATTCCTGCGTTTTTCTTTCGTTTTCTCGGACTCAAAAAAGTGACTGAATCCGCTACCGTATACCGTCGGGACTACAAGCCCTTCACCCATTCCATCGATTCGGTGGAACTTGATTTTGTACTGGATCCCGAATCCACGCTCGTCACCAACAAAATGAAGGTGACGCCCCGGCGCGAGTCCGGAGAAAGCGACCTCGTTTTAAACGCGAAAAACCTCACATTTGAAAGTCTCACGATTGACGGCGCGCCGGCTCCGAAGGACAGGTACCGCCTCACGGATACGACCTTGACGATTTTCGGCGTGCATCACCAGACGACGCTCATGATCGTAAACCGTTTTTCCGCCGCGAAAAATACGGATCTCTCCGGCATCTACATGAGCCGCGGCGCCTTCATGAGTCAGTGTGAGGCGGAGGGCTTCCGCGCCATCACGTACTGGCCGGATCGCCCCGACGTCATGAGCCGCTTCACGGTCACGATTCACGCCGACAAAACCGCTTACCCCGTGCTCCTCAGCAACGGCAACCTCGTCGACAGCGGCGAAGAAGCCGAAGGCCGCCACTGGGTACGGTGGGAAGATCCGTACAAAAAGCCTTGTTACCTCTTTGCGCTCGTCGCGGGCACGTTCGTCGACCGCAGTGAAAAAGTAACGCTTAAAAACGGCCACGAATGCCTGCTGCAGGTCTGGACGGACGAAAAGAACTACGAAAAGAGCGCCTGGGCCCTCACGAGCCTTAAGAAGGCCATCTTCTGGGATGAGGAACGCTTCGGGCTCGAACTTGACCTCAACCGCTTCATGATCGTGGCGACCGACGACTTCAACTTCGGGGCCATGGAGAATAAAGGCCTCAACATCTTCAATTCCCGCTACGTGATGGCGTCGCCGATGTCCGCAACGGACGACGACTACGCGGCGATCGAATCGGTGGTAGGCCACGAATACTTCCACAACTGGACCGGTGACCGTGTGACATTGCGGGATTGGTTCCAGCTCACCTTAAAGGAAGGCCTCACAGTTTTCCGAGATCAGGAATTCTCGATGGACATGGCGCCTGACGCCTCAAGCCGCGCCGTCAAACGCATCCGTGACGTCCGTACGCTGCGCACGGCCCAGTTCCCTGAAGATGCGGGCCCCATGTCGCACCCCATCCGCCCCGACAGCTACCGCGAAATCAACAATTTCTACACCATGACGGTGTACGAAAAGGGTGCCGAAGTCATCCGCATGCTGCAGACGATGTTGGGTAAAGACGGTTTCCGCAAGGGACTGGATCTCTACATCCAGCGCCACGACGGCTGCGCCGTCACCTGCGACGACTTCATCCGAGCGGTGGCCGATGCCAACAAGACGGATCTCGCACAGTTTTCCCGTTGGTGGTCTCAGTCGGGCACCCCGCGCGTGACGGCGGAAACGTCCTACGACGAAACCACGCGCACCTTCACGCTGCGCATGCGGCAGGCCACCCCCGCCACGGCGGATCAGAAGAACAAGGAACCGCTCGTCATTCCGGTCTCGGTAGGACTTCTCGACAGCGCGGGCAACGACATGGATCTCGTTCTCGTCGATCAGCCGGACGCCGTCCCCGAAAAGACGAAAACGCTCATTCTCTCGGACGAAGCCGACGAATGGGTCTTCAAAGACATTCCGGAAAATCCGGTTTTGTCCCTGGGGCGCGGCTTCTCGGCGCCCGTCGTCTTTGATTACGGCTATTCCCGCGAAGAACTCGCATTCCTCGCCGGTCACGACAGCGATGCCTTCAATCGTGCCGAAGCCTTTGAGCGGCTCGTATTGAACTGCCTGAGCGAAATGATCGACGCCGCCGAGCACGGCGACGATCTGCCGGTGCCCGATGCGTGGCTTGACACCTTCCGCAAGGTACTGACGGATGAAGACCTGTCGCCGCAGTTCCGCAGCGTCGTTCTCACGATGCCCTCGGAAACCGTCATCGCCATGACGCGGACCTTGATCAACCCCGACACCGTCCGGCGCGTGCGTCTTGCGGCGTTTGCCTCCATCGGCAGCCACTTGAGCAGCGACCTTTCGGCGCAGGTTCTCAAAAACTTCACGCCGGGCACCTACGATCCGGAAGCCCGTCAGGCCGGTAAGCGCGCCCTCAAAAATACGGCGCTCGACTACTGGCTCGCGGGCGGCAACGCCAAGGCGCTTCTCACGGCCCGCGATCAATTTGACAACAGCGACAATCTCACCGACCAGCTCGCGGCACTGCGCATGATCGTCAACAGCCAGAGTCCCGCCAAGATCGACGTTTTGAATGCCGCTGCCGGCCTTTGGTATCAGGATCCGCTACTCATGAACAAGTGGTTCACGGTGCAGGCGACGGCGGTGGCCGGTCCCAACGAAACACCGGTCGTCGACCGCGTTCGCGCTCTCATGGATTCGGGTGTCTTTTCGCTTGCGAACCCCAACAACGTCTACGCACTCGTCAACGCCTTCATGACCGGAAACCTTGCGGAATTTCACCGAGCCGACGGCTCCGGTTACCGCTTCTGGGCCGAGATGGTCACGAAGACCGACGCACTCAACGCACACGTCGCCGGGCGCCTTGCTCGGGCGCTCGACAACTGGCGGCGCTTTGAGCCGCAGCGCGCCAAACTGATGCATCAGGCACTCGTCGCAGTGTCGGAAAACAAAACGTTGTCGCCGGGCGTCCGCGAAATCGTGGACAAGGCGCTTAATTTCCGTTGATTTCTTTTTTATGTCAGGATGAACCTCATGGCTTTCACTCTTAACGATTACCTTTCCCGCGAAGTCACGGAAAACGCGCTTCCGGAAGCTCTCAAAAAACTCTTGCTCGCCGTTGCGGAAACCTCCCAAGCGATCAGCGCCGAAGTAGCGAGCGCCCCGATTGCCGGTGAACTCGGTCTGGCGGGCAGCGAAAACATTCAGGGCGAAGATCAGAAAAAACTCGACGTGATCAGCAACGAAATGATGTGCCGCGATCTGTTGAAATTCGCCCCGGGCACGCTCTCCGGCATGGCCAGTGAAGAAATGGATCATGCGCTCCCCGTCCCCGAAAACGAACCGGTGGGTCCCTACCTCATCTGCTTTGACCCCTTGGACGGCTCGAGCAACATCGACATCAACGTGTCGATCGGTACCATCTTCTCCGTGATCCCGAGCCCCAAGGGAGCGACGCACGATATCCGTGACGAAGATTTCCTGCAGGCGGGCGAAAACCAGGTCGCTGCGGGCTACGTCATTTACGGGCCTCAGACGCAGATGGTCTTCACGGTGGGCCGCGGCGTAGTGGTCTTTACGCTTGATCTCGCCAAAAACGAATACGTGCTCACCGCCGAAAAGATGACAGTCGCAAAAGCCGCCAAAGAATTCGCGATCAACATGTCCAACATGCGCCACTGGGAAGCCCCGGTAAAGCGCTACGTGGAAGAACTCTTGGCGGGCACCACGGGCGTGCGCGGCAAGGACTTCAACATGCGCTGGGTCGCCGCCATGGTGGCCGAAGTGCACCGCATTTTGAACCGCGGGGGCATCTTCATGTACCCGCGCGACAACCGTGATCCCGCCAAACCCGGCAAACTGCGCCTCATGTACGAAGCCAACCCCATGAGCTGGCTTATGGAACAGGCAGGTGCCGCGGCCACGAACGGCCACCAGCGCATTCTCACGGTGCAGCCTGAAAAACTGCATCAGCGCGTCGCCGTCTTTCTGGGGGCAGAAGAAGAAGTGAACCGCGTCACGTCTTACCACGCCGAGTAACGCCATGCGGACGAAATTCTTCATTGCTGCTGCGACGGCTTCGCTCGTCTTTGCTTCGGCGGCCGTCCCCGCGGGCACCGTCTCCGAAGACATCCAGTCGGGCTGGAGCAGCTTAAAACAGGATGCGGCCGACGGCTGGGACGCGACGAAAAAAGCAACCGCCACAGCTTGGGACAAGACGAAGTCCGCAGCCTCCCAAACGGACGATGCCGCCGAAAATGTCTGGGAAAAGACAAAGAAGGGTACGGCTTCTGCGTGGGAAAAAACCAAGGAAGGCACAGCCAAGGCTTGGGACAAAACCAAAGAAGGCTCGTCCGAGGTTTGGGATAAAACCAAAAGCGGTTCCGCCAAACTTTGGGATAAGACGAAGCAAGGCGCCAAGGATTCGTACGACGCCGCTAAGTCGAAAACCAAAGAACTGCTGTCGGAATAGCTTCAGCCCGCTCCCCTGCCTCGCGCAGGGGCTTTTTTTTCTCAACCGTAAAAAAGCGGCGTACCCCCAAAAAAGGAGTCGCCGCTTTTTCGTGCGCGAATGTCGCTTACTTGGTACCGAAGAGTCGGTCACCCGCATCCCCGAGACCGGGAACGATGTAGGCGTTTTCGTTCAATTTTTCGTCCAGAGACGCCACAAAGATTTCGACTTCCGGATGATGATCATGCACCACCCGGATACCTTCGGGAGCAGAGACGAGCGCGAGGAACTTAATGGATTCACCGGGCACGCCGCGCTTTTTGAGCACGTCGATCGCGTGAACGGCGGAGTACCCCGTCGCCAACATCGGGTCACAGAGAATGAAGAGGCGATCGGTGACGTCGGGCAAACGCACGAGGTATTCCACCGGACGCTTGTCTTCGCCGCGGTACATACCGATATGACCGACGCGCGCCGAGGGCATCAGTTCGAGAAGGCCGTCGCTCATACCGAGACCGGCGCGCAGCACCGGCACGATGACCTGCTTCTTGCCGGCCAGCGTCGGCGCATTCATCGTACAGATCGGCGTTTCGATACGGCGATGCGACAACGGCAGGTCGCGCGTCAGTTCATAGCCCATCAGCACCGTGATTTCTTTAAGGAGCTGACGGAACACGTTGGTACTCGTCTCCTTTTGGCGCATGATGGAGAGCTTATGTTGCACGAGAGGATGGTCGACAATGTGCAGACGGGGGAAACGGGGATCAGTCTTCATGGTAGAAACCTAAAAAACGACTCAGAAATTGGGATGTTAGCGCGCCCGGCGTTTTTTCTCGAACTTTTTTTCTCGAACTTTTCGTCACAAAGAACCCGCCTCCAACGCTTTCCGAACGCCAAGGAACGGACGCCCGTCCCTATAATTGCCGCATCCAACGTTCTTTCGGAGGCTCCGTCATGGCAATCCGCACCGTCGTTCTCATTCTGCTCACGCTCCTGTCCGCCCTCTTTCTCGTCGTCAACTGGGCCGGGATCACCGCTTCGGTTCCCGTAAATCTCGTCTACACCGACACGGAAGCTCCGCTGGGTCTCATTCTTCTTCTCGTTTTAGGGGCCCTTTGGATTGCCGGCATTATTTGGGCCCTGCTGCAGCAAGCTGCGACGCTTCTTGAAATCCGCAAAGCGTATAAGGACGCCGAATCGAGCCGGGGGCTTGCCGACGACGCCGAAAAATCGCGCTTTGAAGCCACCCGCAAGGCGGTTCATGACGAAATCGTCGCCGCGCAGGAACTTTTTACGAAAACCGCGAACGAAAACGATGCCCGTCAGACCGAACTCAAGGAAAGACTGGCTCAGCGGCTCGACAACCTTGAAAAGGCCGTGAGCCTCATCGACGCAAAACTCGACGTGGTTCTCAAAGAAAAGGGCCTCACCGTCATTACGGAAGAACCGCAGGAAAAGAAGGGGTTCTTCGGCTTTCTCTCCCACAAGGAAAAGGAACCCGCGCACCGCGTCGTAAAGACCGTTCCCGCCGAAGAAAAGCCGGCGGAACTCCCTGCGACGGATAAGTCTTAATTTCTTACACGGCGAAAAGCGTGGCAGACAATACCTACCGTTACCTCTCCGTGCTCCTCGCCCAGGGGAGTTTTTCCAAGGCTGCGAAAATGCTGGACATTTCACAGCCGTCGCTCTCGCAGTTCGTACTGCGTCTGGAAACGGAAACCGGGCTTGAACTGATCGACCGCTCGGTGAAGCCCCTGCGGCTCACCGCGGCAGGCGAATGCTTCATGGCGACCGAACGCAAGATTGCCCAACTGCGGGAAGTACGCACCAAAGAACTCGCCGACATGGATCTCGGCGTGAGAGGTCAGGTTCGTATCGGCTCTTCGCACTACCGCTCATCATATTTTCTGCCTGAAGTGCTCCCCATCTTTCGCCGGGAACACCCGGGGATCGACCTCACACTCGTTGAGGCGACGACGGCAACGCTCGAAGATTATGCCGCGGACGGCACCACCGACTTTTCCATCGTGATCGCTCCCCTCATGAGTCCGGACTTGGCGGGGGATACCATTTACGAAGAAAAGTTGCTTCTTGCCACCTCCGCTACTTCCGAGCTCGCGCGCAAAGTACCGTCCGGCCCCCGAGAATTTGATTCCGTGGATTTTGCGCTTCTCGATAACGAGCCCTTCATCACGATTAAGCGCGGTCAGAAATTTCATTTGCTTTTTCAGGATCTTTGTCGCCGCTGTTCCATCGCTCCCCGCGTCGTGCTCGAAAGCGAATCGCCGACGGCGGCTCTTATGTTGACAAGTGCCGGTATAGGGTCGTGCTTTGTGACGGAAACGCTCGCCCGCCGTTGCCCCACCCCGCAGCCGGTACGCTTTTTTGAAATCCGTCCGCTCGTGCCGCCCCGGCAGGTCATTGCCGCCTATCGCAAAAACACCTATCTCTCCCGCCCGGCCCGAGCGTTGATCGACGTGATGATTCAGGTCGGTCGGCAGTCGTTTGTCCACGGTTAGAATTTCGCTCGATTTTACGGGTTAACCCTTATATAGTCTGTTCCGTTATCGTTGTTTAACAGGGTTAACCCTTAAAAATTACCGTTTAACCCTTGATTTTCGTCCTTCGTATCGCAGTTCCTTTGATAAAAATCAAAGATTAAGATTCCTTAAGGGAGCATCATTTCGCCATCGAAAAAGAACGCTGCGTCGGCAACGATCGCAGCCCAACCCCAAACCAAGGAACTCTCGTTATGACGACTCCTGAACAGATCAAGTTCGCTCACACGCCCGCGGGCTGCGAAGTTATCGCCGGTGTGACTCTCAAGGATGCTAAGCGCGGCAGCAAGTGGCCCGCTTACCTCGATGTGGCTCAGTCCGTGACCGGCCTCATCCTCGGCCTTTTCCTCTTCTGCCACATGTGCTTCACGAGCTCCATCCAGCTCGGTAAGGACGTGTTCTGGAACCTGTGCCAGATTTCCGGCCTCGCTCCCATCTTCGGCCATGAACAGGCTTGGGCTCACTTCCTCTTCGTGGGCGTCATCACCCTCTGCGTGATCATTCACGCCCTCTGCGCTCTTCGCCGCTTCCCGACGTCCTATCGTCAGTTCCGCGACATCCGCGCTCACGTGAAGTTCGTGCATCACACGGATACGTCCCTGTGGTTCGTGCAGTTCATCACCGCCATCGTTCTTACCGGCATGGTGTTCCCGCACGTGATGGGCATGCTCACCGCTCCGTCTGAAATCGAAGCGAACCTCTCCTCCGTTCACACCTATCACATGGGCCTCATCTGGACGTTCATCTTCCTCGTGGCCACCGAACTGCACGGCATGATCGGTCTGTATCGCCTCGGCGTGAAGTGGGATGTGATCAAGGGCCGTTGCCACGGCTTCCGCTCCGTGATGGTTTTCGTTGCGATCCTCATGATCGTCTGCGGCTCCCTCACCGCCTTCACGTTCTACAGCAACGGTAAGACCCTCGTCGAAAACGGCCAGGCTGCCGAACGCTACACCCCGACCGCCGTTTGGTCCATCAACAAGTAATCCGACACCGTTCTGATACTTCGTTGACAAGGCGCCGCCTTCCTCAGGGATCGCGGCGCTTTTTCTATGTACTCGTTCTGCTAAAATCCGCCCCCTTACTTCTCTGGGGAGTAGCCGGCTTTCGTCCTGCTTTTGCGTGCAGTGTTCGGAAGCACCTGCGTCAACATACTCGAAGTTCTGCCTTTCAAAAAACATAAGGAACTTTGTGGCGCAGAAAAAGAGGCGGTTCCAAGCCTCTTGTCGGCAAGACCGGCGAAAGCCTGCGGACGGATTCACTTCAGAAGCCGACGGCCGCCGCACGGTCTTTCGTACGTGTTACCCCGTCCGCTTCGCCTGAAAATCGTCATGTTTGAATCCCTTCAGCTCGTGGGGCTTTCCACGATTCTCGTCACGGCCGCTGAAATCGGCGACAAAACGCAGCTCCTGGCGTTGTGTCTTGCTGCTCGATTCCGCAAACCGCTGCCGATCTGTCTCGCGATCTTTGCATCCACCGTCGCCAATCACGCCTTGGCGGGGCTTCTCGGAGCCTCAGTAGCTTCCTTCATTGATCCTGCCGTTTTAAAGTGGGTGCTCGTTGCCTCGTTCCTCGCAATGGCGGCCTGGATGCTTGTGCCGGACAAAATCGACGACGATGACGACCAATTGAAATACGGTAATTTCGGGGTTTTCGGCACCACGTTCATCCTTTTTTTCTTAGCGGAAATGGGGGACAAAACGCAGTTGGCCACGGTTGCACTCGGCGCGAGCTACGCCGACAGCGTCTTGGCGGTCGTTACCGGTACGACTCTCGGGATGCTGATTGCCGACGTCCCTGCGGTCTTTATCGGAAACAAACTCTCCGAAAAACTTTCCATGTCGTTCATGCGCAAGATTGCCGCCGGTCTATTCGTCATCTTTGCCGTGCTCGCTTACTTCGCTTAGTAGCGGCGCTTTCGAAAATAAACGGGGCAACCTCGCCGACGAAATCAACCCCGTTTTTTGCTGCCCGCGGATTATTCGGCGGCCGACTTCTTCACCGTCGTCCGCTTCTTAACCGACGTCCGTTTCTTTGCCGCCTTCGGTTTTCCTGCCCCCAACGCTTCTTCCATCGCCTTTTTGAGGTATTTTCCGGTGAGGCTCTTGGGGCACGCCGCCACGTCCTCAGGGCGCCCTTCAATCACAAGTTCGCCCCCCGCAGCCCCGCCGTCGGGACCGATGTCCACGACCCAGTCCGCGAGACGCACCACGTCGAGATTGTGCTCAATCACAACGACGGTGTTACCCAATGCCGTGAGTTTTCGCAGTACCTTCAACAGGAGTGCCACATCTTCAAAGTGCAACCCCGTCGTCGGTTCATCCAAAATGTAGAGCGTGTGCCCTGTATCCCGACGGGACAATTCTTCCGCGAGCTTAATACGCTGCGCTTCGCCCCCGGAAAACGTGACGGCACTCTGACCCAGGCGAATATACCCCAGCCCCACGTCAGACAAGGTCTGCAGTTTCTTCGTAATAGCCGGCCAAACACTGAAAAATTCCAGCGCCTCATCCACCGTCATTTCAAGAACGTCGTAAATACTCTTGCCGTGGTACTTCACTTCGAGCGTCTCACGGTTGTAGCGTCGCCCCTGACAGGTCGAACACGTTACGTACACAGGCGGCAAAAACCCCATTTCCACCTTGATGACGCCGTCCCCTTCGCAGGCTTCGCAGCGTCCGCCCGGAGTATTGAAGGAAAACCGTCCGGTGTCGTACCCCCGCTCCTTCGCGGCCGGCGTTTGTGCAAATACGTCTCGGATCTGCGTAAAAAGTCCCGTGTAGGTCGCGGGGTTCGATCGCGGCGTTTTCCCAATCGGACTCTGATCGACATCGATCACTTTGTCGATGAAATCAAGACCGTCAATCCGCTCGTAATCAAGCGCTGTTTCCTTTGTGTGTTGAAAATGCCGGCGCAGCGCAGCGCCCAGTGTGTCGTTCACCAGGGTGGATTTTCCGGAACCGGAGACCCCGGTCACCACCGTCATCGCCCCCACCGGAAAGTGACAGGTTACGCCCTTGAGATTGTGTCCGACGGCATTCACAAGCGTCAGACACGCTTCCAGCGGATCCTCCAAGAGCTTTGTCGGCACCGACACAACCCGGCGCCCGGCGAGATATGCGCCGGTGAGCGACGACTCAGACGCCATGATGTCTTTGGGGGTACCTTCACAAATCACCGTTCCACCCTTTTCCCCGGCGCCCGGCCCCATGTCGACGATCCAATCCGCCGCGTGCATCACGTCGCTGTCGTGTTCGACGGCAATCACGGTATTGCCGGCATCCGACAGCTTTTTCATCATCCCGATGAGTTTTTCATTGTCGCGCTGATGCAGACCGATCGTCGGTTCGTCGAGCACATATGTCACCCCCGTCAATCCCGAACCGATCTGCCCCGCCAAACGGATGCGCTGCATTTCGCCCCCGGAAAGCGTCGACGCCTCGCGGTTTAACGCGAGATACCCCAGCCCCACTTCCGTTAAAAACGTCAAGCGTTTCGTGAGTTCCGCCAAGGGTCCGGCCGCCACTGCTTCGCGTTCCGGGGAAAACGTGAGCGACTTAAAGCAGACAAGCACCTCCTTCAAGCTCATGCGGGACACGTCGGCAATGTTGACCTTCACGTCCCCTTCTCCCAAATACACGTCAAGCACTTCCCGGCGGTAGCGTTCTCCGCCGCAGACGGGGCAGGTACCGATGCTGCGCATCATTTTGAGCCCCACCTTCGCCGTATCCGACCGCGCCCGATCCCACTGCTGCTGCAGTTGCGGAATCACGCCCGTAAAAAGGCTTTTGCCCTCAAACCCGACTTCCCTCGCCGCCTTGTCCCCAAAAAGAATGAGGGTCTGTACCACGCGCGAAAGCGTATTCCACGGTGCCGTCACATCGAAATTATTTTCGCGGCCGAGCGTTCTCAAGACTTGAAAGTTCGTGCGGTTTTTTTCCGACCAACCGCAAACGGCACCTTCGGCCAACGACAAAAACGGATCCCGTACCACGAGCGCCGGATCAAAACGTTCAATACGTCCCGCTCCTTGGCATTCCGGACACGCCCCGAGCGCATTGTTAAAGGAAAACATCGAAGGGACGGGATCGGGCGCCGTGTAACCGCATTCCGGACAGCCGTAATGAATGGAAAAACGAAATTCCTTCTGAGGCTCATCCATCAGCGCCATGGCGGCTCGTCCATCAAAAAGCCGCACGGCCGCTTCAAAGCTTTCCGCTAAACGGCTTCGGGCCTGATCGCTGATCTTGAGTCGATCCACCACGACTTCCACCGGCGTTTCCGACGGCCAATCCCGCTTTTGGGCCTCATCACACGTGAGGACCTCGCCGCCGACGCGCAGACGGATGAACCCACGGCGCGCCATATCCGCCGCAAAGTGCCTCACGCTCTCAGGCGTCGGCGCCGGAGCCAAAATCAGCACCTTCGTGTTTTCAGGGAGCGAGAGCGCCGTATCCACCATGTCGTGAATGCCGCTTCGGGTGAGCGGCACGTGATGATGCGGGCAGTAAGGGCGGCCTGCTCGTGAGAAAAGGAGCCTCAGGTAATCGGCGGCTTCCGTCACGGTCGCCACCGTCGAGCGCGACCCAGGTACCGTCGTATGCTGCCCGATGGAAATCGAGGGGGAAAGCCCTTCGACGGCATCCACGTCCGGCTTATCCATGACGTCCATAAAACGCCGGGCGTAGGCACTCACGCTTTCGGCATAACGCCGCTGCCCTTCGGCGTACAGGGTATCAAAAGCAAGGGAACTCTTCCCGGAACCGGACAAACCGGTAATCACGGTAAAGCGGTTGCGGGGAATATCCGCGTCCACGTTTTTCAGGTTATGGGTGCGGGCACCCCGAATACGGATCCAATCGTTGGACATGATGCGTCTTTCGCCGCGGCGAAGGTTGTTCCCGCGGTCCGTTAAGGCTGAAAATAATCGAACGGATTAATATAACCTGATTTCTGAGCGTGCGCTCAATTTTTTCTTTGCAACATGTCAGAACCGGACGATATCAACCGTTTCACCCCCACCGAACGCCGCAGCGCCGCGGCGCTTTCCTCCATCTTTGCCCTGCGGATGTTGGGGCTATTTTTGATCCTCCCGGTCTTTGCCGTCTATGCCGAACACTTGGACGGGGGCGAGAGTGCCTTTGCAGTGGGGCTCACGCTCGGCATCTACGGACTTACCCAAGGCTGTCTGCAGATTCCCTTCGGAGCCGCGAGCGACCGCTTCGGCCGTAAACCCGTCATTGCCGCGGGACTCCTTATCTTTGCGGTCGGGAGTTTCGCCGCCGCGCTCGGGGATTCCGTTTGGACCGTGATGGCGGGGCGCGCACTGCAGGGGGCCGGTGCCGTTTCGGCCGCCGTCACCGCCATGTTGTCCGATTCCGTGCGCGACCGCGTTCTCACCAAGGCCATGGCTCTCGTCGGGTCTTCGATCGGCATCACCTTTGCCTTGTCGCTCGTTCTCTCACCGATTTTTGCGGAAGTCATCGGTGTAGCGGGACTCTTTTGGCTCACCGGCATTCTGTCCCTCATCGCGGTCTATGTCATTTTGAAAGTCGTTCCCGACGTACCGACTTCCAGACGCACCGCACCCAAAAAAACGCTTTCTTGGCAGACGACGGTCTTTAATCCGCAGCTTCTGCGTCTGAACGTCGGCATATTTATTCTGCACTGCGTGCAGATGGCACTTTTCGTCGTTATCCCTGTCGAACTGCGCTCAGCCGGCCTTCCCCCCGACAAACATTGGATGATTTACCTGCCGGCCGTTCTCCTGAGCTTCGTTATTTTGATGCCGACACTCACAACCGCAGAACGCGCAGGTAAAATAAAGGCGCTTTTTATCGGTGCCGTAGTCCTTCTCTGCGGTGTCTTTGCCGTATTCGCAACGGCAACGCCGTCCCTCGTGGGATTTGCGTTGTTGCTTTTTGCGTTTTTCTGCGGATTCAACATCTTGGAAGCATCGCTTCCCTCGATTGTTTCCCGCACGGCGGACGCCTCCTCCAAAGGTCTTGCTCTCGGCGTGTACAACACCACGCAGTCGCTGGGACTTTTTGCGGGAGGTGCCTTAGGCGGTTGGCTCTCCGAAAGCTGGGGGCATGAGGCAGTTTTCCTTTTCTGCCTTGCATCCCTCCTCGTTTGGGTTCTCACCGCGAGCGGCATGAAGGTGCCCGAGACGCACCGCACCGGTGAAGCAGTGAACATTTAATATTTGGTTGAAAGAGATTTTTTACTATGGCTTCCATCAATAAGGTCATTCTGATCGGCAACCTCGGCCGTGATCCTGAAATCCGCTACACCGCTGACGGCAACACCGCCATCTGCACCGTCACGCTCGCGACGTCCCGCCGCTACAAAGACAGCCAGGGACAGCTTCAGGAGGAAACGGAATGGCACCGCGTGGTGATGTTCGGCCGCCAGGCTGAAGTGGCGAGCACCTATCTGCATAAGGGCAGCTCCGTTTACATCGAAGGTCGTCTGCGCACCCGCAAGTACACGGGCAAAGACGGAATCGAACGCTACGCGACGGAAATCATTTCGGAAACGATGCAGTTCCTGGGCGGCCGTCCCAACGGCGGCTCCAACCAATCTTCCGGCGAAGACAACGGCTTTGAATCACCCCGCCGTCCGGCACCCGCTCAGCATGCGGCTCCGGCGCAGCCTGCGGCGACCCCGGCTCAGTCTGCGGGCGACATCAACGAAGACGACGTTCCGTTCTAAAAACGAAACCGTTTGAGAACAAACCCCGCCAACGGATTGATACCGAAAGCGGGGTTTTCTTATACTGACGACTTCGTCGGGAGCTCTCAGAAACTGAACTGCATCATGGCTTTTGCTTTACCGGTACCTTCACCGTTCTTCGACGATTGCTGGCCCGAGTGAAAACCGTCGTCATCGCTTCAGCGTCGCCCTCTGCCACCGCTCTCTTGAGTTCCGAGAGTTCCGCTTCAAACCGTGTGATGCTCGCCAATAGGGCGTCTCGGTTGGCCAAACAAATGTCCCGCCACATCGCGGGGCTTGACGCCGCAATTCGCGTAAAGTCACGGAAGCCGCCGCCCACAAAACTGAATTTTTCCTCCGCCTGCGGCGACTTTTCCATCGCATCCACCAACGCATACGCCAACACGTGCGGCAGATGGCTCACGTCGGCAAAAATCGCGTCGTGCTCTTCAGGCGTCATGCGGTAAATATCGCTTCCCGCTGCCTTCCACGCCGTTTCCCAAAAGTCGACCGCATCCGCATTCATACCGGCTACCGGCGTTGAAATCGCGCGCGCCTTCACAAAAAGCGAAGCGTCCGCGTACTCCACGCCGGGCATTTCTCCCCCCGCGATCGGATGCACCGGTGCGTAATCCGCGAAATGCGTGCCGAGCACTTGTCGGGCGTCATCAATGACGCGTCCCCGCACGGAACCGACATCGGTAATCAAGGTTCCCGTCTTTGCATTACGAGCCACTTCGGCAAACACCGACTTCATGGCAAGCACGGGAACCGCGACCATCACGGCGTCGGCGTCCGCGACGGCCGCCGCTACCGACGTTTCCGTCCGATCTGCAATCCCCATCACCAGCGCTTTTTCCAACGCCGATGCCGAAAGGTCGCACGCCGTCACCGCGGTGAAAATACCGGCCTGTTTCATCGCCCAGGCGGCCGAGCCGCCGATCAACCCCGTTCCGATCAATGCCAAACGCATCGTTTCTGTCCTGCTTTTCTTACTTTTCCGAGGCCCGCGGGTAGGATCCCAGGAACTTCAGGTAACTCGTTTCGCTCTTCAGTTCGGAGAGCGCCGCCGCGACATTCTCGTCCTTCACGTGCCCTTCCACATCCATGAAGAAGTTGTAGTCCCAGGCGCCGTTTCTCGCCGGACGACTCTCGAGACGCATCATGGAAACGCCGTAGCGCTTCAAGGGTTCCAACGCCATAAAAAGCTGCCCAGCTCGGTTCGGCACGGAAAACACAAGACTCGTCTTGTCGCACCCCGTCGGCGTTTCGCCCGCATGCGGCGCAAGCACCAAAAACCGCGTGCGGTTTCGGGCATCATCCTGAATGCCGGGTGCAACGATCGTGAGTCCGTAAAGCGAAGCCGCACGTTCGGCGGCAACAGCCGCAAACGTCGGATCCGTTGAGGCCGTCTTCGCGGCTTCGGCGTTACTCGAAGCCGCCTTCAGTTCGGCGTGCGGCAGGTGCTGCGCAAGCCACGTACGGCACTGTGCCAAAGCCTGAGGGTGTGCGGCAACGATTCGGATGTCTTTCAGGCGCCCCGATTGATTCATAAGATTGTGATGAATGGGAATACTCACTTCGCCCACGATGGACAGAGGCGTCGTAAGAAGCACGTCCACCGTCCTTGTCACAATCCCCTGAGTGCTGTTTTCGATCGGTACCACGGCAAACCCCGTGCGTCCGGACTCCGCCGCATGAAAAGCTTCGTCAATCGTTGCCGTCGGCACGGCCGTCACATTGCTTCCGAACTGCGCGAGCACCGCCATTTCCGTAAACGTGCCTTCCGGCCCCAAATAAGCCACGCTCGGCCGCGCTTCCAGCGAGCGACACGCGGAAATCACTTCCAGATATAAGTGAGCAAGCACTTCATCCGGTAACCGGCCGCCGATCCGATGATTTTCCGCCACGGCGCGGTCAATCACCTGCCGTTCGCGTTCAGGCCGGTAAACGGGAGCTCCCCCCTTGGCGACGCCCACTTCGTACGCAAGCTGCGCCCGGCGAGCCAACGCCGCCACGATCGACGCGTCAACCGCATCGATTTCACCACGAAGCCGCGCGATCTCCGCCTTGTTTTCCGTCGTCATCGCCTCGCTCCTAGCCGTGCCGTGCCGCAAACACCTTCATGAAGTTCGCAAGCGCCACGGCGCCTTCCATCGGAAGCGCGTTGTACATCGAAGCGCGGATGCCGCCCGCCAAGCGATGCCCCTTCAAGTTGACGAGCCCGGCGTCCGCTGCTTCCTTCACGAAAAGATCGGTCAACGCGTCTTCAGCCAAGTGGAACACCACGTTCATGCGACTGCGAGCTTCCGGGGCAATACGGTTGATGTAAAACCCCGAACTCTTGTCGATCACGTCGTAAATAAGGGACGACCGCTCACGAGCCCGACGATCCATTTCAGCCACACCGCCTTCTTTTTTGAGCCACCGGGTAACGAGACAGGCCATGTAAATCGCAAAAACGGGCGGCGTGTTGTAAAGCGACCCCGCTTTGGCGTGCACGGCGTAATTGAGCATCGTGGGGCAGGTTTCTCCCGCGAGTCCCAAGAGACTCTTTTTGACGATGACCACCGTTAACCCGGCCGGCCCGAAATTCTTCTGTGCGCCGGCAAACACCAAGGCATGACGGTTGAAGTCAATCGGGCGCGACAAGAAGTTCGAACTCACGTCGCAAGCAATCGGCACACAGGAGGGCGCGGGCGGAATGTAGTTGAATTCGAGCCCGTTCACCGTTTCGTTCTGGCAGTAATAAAGGTACGCCGCGTCGTTCGGTACCTTGACGTCGTCTTCGGGCGGGACGCCTACGCCGTAATCCGTCGTAATGACGTCCACGTGGCAGAACTTACTCGCTTCAGCCGCGGCCTTTTTGGACCACACGCCGTTCACGATGTAGGTCGTTTCCGCAGCTGCTCCCAAAAGATTTAAGGGCACCATCGCAAACTGGGTGTGCCCGCCCCCCTGCAAAAAGAGAATATCGTGCGTATCCGGAACCGCCAGAAGTTCCCGCAAGTTCGCTTTGGCTTCTTCATGAATCGCACCGAACGTGGCACTGCGGTGACTCATTTCAAGAATACTCAACCCCTGCCCTTCAAAATTCGTGAGGTTGGCCGCCGCTTCTTCCAACACCGGCAACGGCAGGACGCCGGGACCCGCCGAAAAGTTGTACACACGATTCATAAAAAAACTCCTCATCGGAAATCAGCAACGCCGGCAAGAACACCGGCCGTTTTGGGGGAGTTTAGCCCACGCACAGGCGCTTCAAGAAAGCTCCTCCGACCGACCGGTTTTCTTTGAGCAGTTTCCCTCAGTTTTATCGACACGCCCCGCGCATTTTTTCGCCGTTTTCGCCAAAAAATTTGATTTTTCCTGCCCGTCGCGACAAACTTTTGAAATTTCCCGCGCTCCTTGGGACGTTTTCTCGTAACCTCCTCTCGTTTTTTTATGTCACAGTCACTCACGTCCTGGGGCTCTCGCCTCGGCTTTATTCTCGCAAGCGCCGGCTCGGCCGTCGGCCTCGGCGCCATTTGGAAATTCCCCTACATGTCGGGTGCCAACGGCGGCGCCGCCTTCATGATTCCCTACATCGTCTTTACGCTCACCTGCGGCGTGGCGATGCTTTTGTCCGAATACGTCGTGGGGCGCGCCGGACGCGCGGGCGCCATCCGATCCCTCACCAACGTCGCCGGTCGCGGTTGGGGCTTTTTCGGTGCCGTCGGAATGCTCACGGCCTTTTTCATCCTGTGCTTTTATTCCTGCGTAGGCGGCTGGTGCCTCAAATACCTCGTGGACGCGATTCTCGGTCTCGGACTCACAAAAGACGCCGCCGAACTCAACGCCAACTTCGGAAACTTCGTCTCAAACGGCCCGGAAAGCTACGCGTACCAGCTCGTCTTTCTCCTCATCAACCTCTGCATCGTTCTCGCAGGCGTCAATAAGGGGCTAGAGCGTCTCTCCAAAGTCCTGATGCCGACGCTTCTCATTTTGATGCTCATCCTCATCGTGCGCGGTCTGACGCTTCCCGGCGCCGCCGCGGGGCTCGAATACCTTTTCCTTCCGCGCTGGGACTTGGTGTCGGCGCAGTCGATTTTCAACGCCATGGGGTTTGCTTTCTTTTCGCTTTCTTTGGGAGCCGGCGTCATGGTGACCTACGCCGGTTACCTCTCCGAGAAAACGAACCTTCTCACGTCCACGGCGTGGGTGGCGGGCCTTTCCATCATGGCGGCCCTCTTGGGCGGCCTCATGGTGATGCCCACCGTCTTTGCGTTCGGTTTAAATCCCAACGCGGGCCCGGGGCTGACCTTCGTGACGATGCCCGCCATCTTTTCTCAGCTGCCGGGCGGACGCTTCTTTGCCGTCATTTTCTACGCGTGTCTCGTCTTTGCCGCCATCACGAGTTCGGTTTCCATGCTGGAAGCGGTGGTGGGCACGATGGCTCACGTCACGCGCTGGTCGCGCCGCACGACGGCCGTGGGCGGCACGATTGCGGCCATGGTGATCGGCTTTTTCTGCTGCATGAGTTTCGGTTCGATGGCCGACGTCAAACTCTTCGGTAAAACCGTCTTCGACTTCCTTGACTACATCACGAGCAATATCGGGATGCCGATCGCGGCCTTAGGCTTCACCGCAGTTGCCGCTTGGGTGACGTGGAAGAGTACGGAAAAGCAGCTTCAGACCGTCAAGTCGCTGTCGCCTGCGGTACTCAAGGTCATCCGCCTTTTCATCGGCGTTCTTGCGCCCGTCATGATCATCGTCGTGGTCGTCACCGGTCTCTGATCTGTTTGACGCCATTAGAAAACGCGCCGGGGAATTTGGTTCCTGCGGCGCGTTTTTCGTCAGAGGTGAAGACGTTCGATGGTGCAGTCGTGCTTTCGCGTTTCGGTGTCGTAGCTGATGCCGACCAAAAGAACCTCCCTGTGTCGCCCCAACTTTTCAACGACAGCCGGATAGTTCCTGCGCTGAATCTGTTCAACGGCGCTCGCCGCCGTCCGGTTCCATTTAAGTTCGATGATGACGGGCGGCAGTTCCGCCCCCTCCCGCGGCCACATCAACACATCGATTCGCCCGCGTCCGACATCAATTTCTTCAAACCGCCGGTAGTGATCGACTGCCCCCAAATACCCCAATACCACCACGGAGCGAAGCGCCTGTTCGTCGTTATAGAAAAGCGGTGCTGTATTCGAATCGTGAAGTTCTTCAATGATTGCCGCCACCGCAGGAGCATCTTCCCTCAACGTCGCTTTCAAGAGGCGGTCAGATAACTCAATCGCCTTCACCAGTTCAGGACGACCGCCGTTTTCTACCGATCGGACAAACTCCCGACGGATTTCTTCGTTGGGAATGGCAACCGTGCCGTCACTTTCGTCGTACGCGAGGTATCCCAAATGCACCAACACCGTGAACACGTCATTTCGGCTTTTCACAATCGAAAGATCATTCGTAAACGTATCTTTATCGACGGCAAAGCGATTGCCCCCCAGCATATCGACAATCGCTTCGCGAATTCCTTGAAAATCCATGTCCAAATAAAGTTTCAAGGATTCAAAGGCTGCCGTCTGCGTCCAATAACTGTCAAACTGATCGTTGTTGACGGCCTTCACCACCGAATTCGGATTAAAGACATGTGCGGTCTTGGCAAAACAATAGCCGTCGTACCACTGCCGCATTTTTCCGAGGTCAATACCACGGTTTCGGCAGAGGGTCACAGCTTCGTCTTCGGTAAATCCTACAAAGGGTGCCAACGTGTACGGCGCCAGCATCGTAAATTCGTTGAAGTCCGTCAACGCCGACTGCGTGCCGTATTTTTTAATAGGAAGAATGCCGGTAAGATAAGCTCCTGAAATAAAAGCAGAAACATAATTTCCCTTAAAGAGCCCCCGAAGTAAGTTGAGGTACGCATCCTTCAGCGCGTCACTGCACATGGCTTCACGGAAAATGGCATCCCACTCATCAATAATGATGAAAAACTTCCGTCCGGTTTTTAGAGCAATCGACATCAATTGCGGTGCCATTCCCGTTATGGAGTCGTCAAACTCCTCCGGGAATACCACCTTCAGCTCTTTAAACGTCAGATCCCTCAATTTTTCCAGGACACATTCAGGCTGCCCGTCCACCCTGGCATCGGACAAAAACCACACCATGTCCCACAGAATCACGTCACACTGATTTTGATACTTTTTGAACAGCGTCCGCTTTCGCTCCCGACGTACCTCATCAACTTCCGTCGGATGCGCCACCTTCAAATTCGAGAATACATCGCTCGAATCAAGTCCCCGGGTGTAGTACGACTTCAGCATCTGCGCTGCAAACGTTTTTCCAAAACGGCGGGGACGGCTGAAACACGTCAATTTCTGCGGCGTGTTCATGACGCTGTTTGTGTAGTGAATCAATTCCGACTTATCGACAAACACTTCAGCTGCTACGGCATCACGAAAGTCATCCGTCGTCGGATTCACAATAAGTCGGTTCTTCATTAATTTCTCCCTTGTGGACTCGAACATTTTAGCCAGCGGCTTTTCCCAAAAAATCGAACTCTGTCAACGAAAACGCGCCGAGGAATCCCGTTCCTGCGGCGCGTTTTCGTCGAACTTCAGATCAGTCGGCTATTCGTGACGCACGGCTTCAATCGGATCAAGCCGCGCGGCGTTCCTCGCGGGGAAGTACCCGAAGATAATGCCGGTCAACGCCGCAAACCCAAAGGACAGCAAATTAATGCCGGGATCAAACGCGTAGGGCAACGACATCGCCGCCGACAACGCGACCGAACTCACGACCGCAATCACCATTCCGAGAATGCCGCCCAGACACGCGAGCACCACGGCTTCGATCAAAAACTGTAAGAGCACTTCGCGTTCTGTCGCTCCGATCGCAAGGCGCACCCCGATTTCCCGCGTGCGCTCGGTAACCGACACCAGCATGATGTTCATGATGCCGATACCGCCTACCAAAAGACTCACTGCGGCCACGGCACCCAACAGAGCCGTCATGATCTGCGTCGTGGACGCCACCTTCTCCGCAATTTCCGCCGTATCGTGAATCATGAAGTTGTCCGCATCACCGGACGAAAGGGAACGCCGTTCGCGCATCAGCTGCCGCAGAGATGCCTTCAGGCTGTCGCGGTCGCTGTCTTCGCTGATGCTCACAAGAAGCGTCGAGACGCGGTTGTGGCCCACCAAACGGCGCGACGCGGTATTAAAGGGAATCACGACCAAATCATCCTTGTCGCCCCCCATCGCGGCCGATCCTTTTTCCTGCAGTACCCCCACGACGCGGCAGCTGAACTTACTGACGCGCATCATCTGTCCCACGGGGGAGGCCGCCCCCCAGAGCTCCTTACGGACGGTTTCACCGATCACGCACACGGCTGACCCCGCTTTTTCTTCGGCTTCTTCAAAAAGGCGGCCTTCGGCCACGTCGCGATTGTCGATCGTAAAGTAATCGTTCGACGTTCCGATGACGCTCGTCGACCAGTTTTTCCCCTGCGCAATGACCGTCGTGGATTTGGAGACCTGCGGCGCGACGGCGATGACGCCCGCGATCTGACTTTCGATCGCCTCAATGTCCGCGATCTTGAAGGACGGCGCCCCGGCTGAGCCCCCGGGCCCCATGCGCTGCCCCGGGCGCAGCATCAGCTGATTGCTGCCGAAACTTTCGATTTCCTGCCGCACGGCCTGCGTGGCACCGTTGCCGATCGTCACCATCGTAATGACGGCCGCCACCCCGATCACAATTCCCAAAACCGTGAGAAGGGAACGCATCGGATTACGGCGAATCTGCCGCACCGCCAACAAAAAAGCATTACCCCACATACGTTATCTCCCCGGCTGAATTTCGTCGCTAGCGACCAACCCGTCCAAAAAATGGATGCAACGGCGGGCGTACACGGCCATATCCGGCTCGTGCGTCACGAGAACCACCGTAATGTTTTCGCTTTTATTAAGGTCGGTGAGCAGTTCCATGATTTCAACGCTGCGCTTACTGTCGAGACTTCCCGTAGGTTCGTCGGCGAGCAACAACAAGGGATGTGTCACAATGGCGCGCGCAATCGCCACACGCTGTTGCTGACCGCCGGACAATTCCGAGGGCGTATGGTGCGCCCACGGCATGAGGCCCACGCGATCCAAGGCCGCCATCGCCGCTTCATGCCGCTCTTTTGCGGGCACCCCGCGGTACAGAAGCGGCAGTTCCACGTTTTCAAGGGCCGACGTGCGGGCCAACAGATTAAACCCCTGAAACACAAAGCCCATGTTGTGACGACGAAGGAGCGCCCGCTCATCGCGCGTCATATTTTCAACGTGCACGCCTTTAAAGAGGTATTCGCCCCCGGTCGGCCGATCGAGCGCGCCGATGATGTTCATCGTCGTCGATTTTCCGGATCCCGACGGCCCCATCACCGCCAGAAATTCCCCCTGATACACGTCGAAGGACACGCCCTTTAAGGCTAAAAAAGCGGCTTCACCGGTACCGTAGCGCTTCGTGATGTTTCTTAAAGTAATAAGAGGCGCATCCATCGCTCACTCCTTAAGAACCCTTCGAAGACCGCTGTTCGGTGATGACCTGATCGGATTCCGTCAGATTGTCCGACAGAATTTCCGTGCGGCGCCCGTCGGTAAGTCCCGTTCTCACCGTCAGCTGCTGTGCCTGACCGTTTCTCAGCACATAAATCGTCTGTTCTCGTTCGGTCTGCGCGTGAGCCACCGTTTTCGCCTGCTTGTTGTTTTCCCGCGGAGGAGGCATCATGAAGGACATCGAGGACGCAGCCTTCGTGACCTTGGGCGTAAAACGGAACGCCGTATTAGGAACGAGAAGCACCTTTTCACGCTTAGCGGTCTCGATCGTCGCCGTCGCCGTCATTCCCGGACGCAGAAACATGTCCTTATTAGGGACGTCAAGGTACCCGGTATACGTCACGACATTGGACGAGGTGGACGTCGTCGCTCCGTACGCGACTTTACTGAGCGACGCATCAAACGTGCGGTTCGGGTAGGCGGCAACCGTAAAGCTCGAGGTCAGCCCCGGTTTCACTTCCCCTACGTCGGCTTCATCAATATCAACCTGCAGTTCCAGCTCCCTCAGGTCGGTCGCCACCGTCAAAAGTTCCACCGCCTGCAGGCTCGCCGCCACGGCGTAGCCCGGCTCCACCGACCGCGCGAGCACCACGCCGTCCACGGGCGAAATGATGGAGGCCTTCGACAAATTCGTTTCCTGCGTTTCAAGCTGCGCCTGCGCGTCTTCAATCTTCGCCTTCGCGGTGGCTACCGCAGCTTCCGCCTTCAAAACCGTCGCCCGCTGTTCGTCCATTTCGGTACGGGAGGGAAGTTTGCCGCCGGAAGCTTTGTTAAGTTCGTCAAGGCGCCTCATTTTGAGGCGCGCTTCCACGACGGCGGCGTTTGCTTCCCCCAGCCCCGCTTTGGCACTTGCCAATGAGGCCTTCGCCTGATTGACGGCACTCTTTAATTTGGCGGTATCCAATTCAATCAGCACGTCCCCCGCCTTCACGGTGCTGTTGACGTCGACATTCACCTTGGAAACGATGCCGGACAATTCGCTGCCGATGCTGACGCTCCTCACCGGTTCCAACGTTCCCGTCGCCGTGACGGTCACGGTGAGGTCGCCCCGCACCGGCGCCTGCGTCACGTAGCGTGGGGCGGCCGAACTTTCTCCCGTCCACCACCAGGCACCCAAAGCAACGACAACCGCCGCGACGCCCATACCCAGAATCAACCGCCGTTTCGTCGTTTGTCCCGGCACTTCACCCAATAAGGCCGCCTTTTCCGCCTGCATCGATTTCGTGTTGTTTTCCGTCATTTTTCGCTGTCCTTTCCGTCGGAGTTACGACGCCCTGTCATTCAATTTAAGAAAAAGTTGCTGCTGCGCCTCCGTCGCTTCCCAGGCACCGCCGAGGGCGGTGTAAAGCGTAATGAGGGCTGAAGCCATATCCGCTTCGTTCGTGCGGGCATTTTCGCGTGCCGTCAGAAGCGAACGCTGTGTATTCAAAACATTCTGATAATCCACGAGCCCCGCCCGATAGGACTTCATCGTGAGGTCCGCGGCCGATTCCGCCGCCGACAAGGCGATTGTCAAGGGCGCGGTTCGCGTCTGTGCCGTCTGAATCGCCGTCAGGGCATTTTCCGTTTCTTCGAGCGCCTTTAAAAGCGTTGCGAGATACGTCGATCGAGCTTTCTCAAGCGACGCTTCCGCTTCCTTCGCAGCCGTCACCTGATCGCCCCAATTCAAAAGCGGCATGGAAAGCGCGCCTGCAAGAGCGGCGATGCCGGTGCCCGACGCCCCCAGCGTGCCGATCGTCGCCGCCTGCGTTCCAATGTTGCCCGAAAGCGACAAAGACGGGAACCACTGCGTCTTTGCTTTGTAAACCCGTTCGCTTGCCGCAGCCACGGTGAGCTGCGCCGCCCGCAGATCGGGCCGGTTTTTAAGCGTTTCCGCCGGCACGGCTACCGCCAAATTCAAAGGCGCCGTCGGGACCAAACCGTCATCCGTCACCCGAATGTCCGCGGCGTTTTGTACCGTAAGACGCGCCAAGGCATTCTTGTACTGCGCAATGCTCTTTTCCGTTAAAGCTAAAGCCGCCCTAGCCCCTTCCCGGTTACTCACCGCCTGATCAACTTCGGACTGATCGGAGAGCCCCGCTTCAAAACGCCACCGGGCGATATGGCCGGCTTCTTCATAGTTTTTGAGGGTCGCTTCGGCGATGCGCCGCTTCACGAATGCGAGTTTTAACGCCACGTAGTCCGAAGCCGCTTCCGCCGCTACGGCGTTTTTCACGTCTTCGAGCGTCAAAAGCGACGCCATGGCTTCGTACCTCGCGGCTCGACGCACCGCCAAATTTCCGCCCAAAAGCGAAATCGACCACGACCCCGACGCTTCGGCGCTCCAATTTTCCGTCGTTCCCTGATTCTCACGATGCGTGCGGCTGCCGTCCGCACCGAGTTTCAACGTCGGAAAAAGGTCGGCCGTCGCCTGATCAGCGGAAGCCGCTGCCGTTTTGAGGTTCGCAAGTGCCGTCCTGACGTCCGTGCTTTCAGCCATGGCTCGGTCAACGAGAGCTGAAAGTTCCGCGTCCTTCCAAGCCTTCCACCATTCGCTGCGAGCAACGGCGGGCAATTCGTCCGAAAGACTCACGCCGGCGTCCGCATTCCACGCCGTGCCGACGACGGCTTCGTCCGCCGACGACAACCATTCCGTTGAAGCACACCCCGAAAGCATCAGCACCGCAGCAAACGTGAGTACCAAGGGTTTCACTCGATTCTTCATTTGTTTTTCGTCTCTTTAGCCGACGCGTAATCGATTTCTCCGTCGGCTCTTTTTGTTCTGACCGAATTTTCGCCGTCCGTCCCGTTAAATTATCTCCCGGGAACGTAAAGTCCGGTAAAGACTGCCTACCGCGTCCGTTGACGACGCACGGACAAGCTACATTTGCGTCAACGCAAAAACTTCCCTCTACGTTATTTTCCTTTACAATTGTAAAGAATGCTGATTGACAAACTTTTTGTCGTTTTACCCATTCGGTTTACTGTGATAAGCACGCCCGGCATCCTCTTTACTGAAGCTTAAGAGGCTGCCGGTGCCGACACGATCAGAAAGGATTTTCCATGTATACCCGTCCCGCCAAAATTCTCATCATTGATGACGATGTGGAACTCGTCACGCTGCTCGTTGACTATCTCACCCTGGAAGGTTTTGAAGTCAAACCAGCGCACGACGGCCAAACGGGACTCAACATACTTTCTCGCGAAGTTTTCGATCTCATCATTCTGGACGTGATGATGCCGGGAATGACGGGCACGCAAGTTCTCGTCAAAATCCGGGAAACAAGTCACACGCCCGTCTTGATGCTCACCGCCCGCGGCGATCCCGTCGACCGCATTCTGGGACTGGAATTGGGCGCGGACGACTACGTGCCGAAGCCCTGCCCGCCGCGCGAACTCGTCGCCCGCATCCGAGCGATTCTGCGCCGCAGTAAAACGAGCGAATTCGGCCGCGGCCCCTTGGTCGTGGGCCCGCTTTCGATCGACATGGCGCAACGCACGGTGACGTTGTCCGGTCAGCCCGTGACGCTCACAGGCACCGAATTGTCGCTTCTCGAAATGCTCGCTCACCAAGTGGGACAGCCCGTTGCCAAATCAGAAATCTATCCGCGCGTTTTGGGGCGTCCCATGGGGCGCTACGACCGAGCGATCGACGTGCACATCAGTTCCATCCGCCACAAGCTTGCCGAACTCAATCCGGATGCGATTTCGATTGAAAGCATCCGCGGCGTGGGGTACCAACTCGTCGTTCACACTCCCGCTGCCTGATTTTTTCTCTTTGAGAGGGCGACATGCCGAATAATCTTCAGCGCCCCTGCGGTTTTCTTCGCCGCGGAGGCACCTTCCTGCAGCTTTTCGTGGGGCTTTGGATTGCACTTTTCGGCATCGGCATCCTTGTCTGGTTTGCGAGCAAAAGCTACCAGCAGGTACCCGCGAATTTCGGCGACATCGAAGCCGGCCCCGGTACGCGCAGGGCTTTACACACTGCCGTCAATCTCTGGAAATGGAACGGCGAAACAGCCCTCATCCGTTGGTTGTCCGACCCCGAAACCAATCTGCGGCCGGAAGTTTTCGTAGTGGATCGCGACGGTAAGGAAATCAGCGGTCGGTCCGTACCTGAACACGCGCTTCAGTCCCTTGCCGAACGCCCCAACAACCGCTGGGTCCTCCGCCCCTGCCCGCAGAACATCGGCTGCCGCGATCTGCGCTTTTTTGCCGTCCGCACAGATCTGCCGCCGAGGAGCCTTTTTTCAGCGTTCTGGCATACGCCGCTTTGGATGCACCTACTCTTTGCCTTCTTTGCAACGAGCCTAGCAGCGGGACTCTTGGCATGGAACTTTTCCCGCCCCATTAAAAAGCTCAACTGGGCCATGAAGCGCGCCTCCGAAGGGGATCTTGCCGTACGCATTGCCCCCGAAATCGGGCACCGTTACGATGAAATCGGCGCACTCGCGCAGCAGTACGATGCGATGGCCGAAAAAATCAACGGATTGTTAGCGCGTCAAAAACGACTTTTTCATGACGTAAGCCATGAATTGAGAAGTCCCTTGGCCCGGATGGAAGTGGCGGTCGCGATTGCTGCCAAAAACCCCGAACGCTCGCCGGAATTGCTTAAGCGCATCGAAAAGGACGTACACACGTTGGACGCCTTGGTGGAAGAGCTTCTCACGTTTGCGAGGCTGGACGACAATGCCCCGATGCCCTTTGAAGACACGGATGCAGCGCTTCTTTTGGAAGACATCGTCGACAACGTCCGCTTTGAAGGGAGTGCAAAAAAAATCGGCGTCACGCTCGCTTCTCCGGCGCATGCCGTACTGCGGCTGCACACGGACAGCTTTGCGCGTGCCGTGGAAAACATTCTCCGAAATGCGCTCCGCTACACCCCGGAAGGCGGAACGGTCGACGTCGTCGCCGCCGCGTCGGAAAAAGCCTTTACGGTGTCCGTCACGGACGAAGGCCCCGGCATGAAACCCGAGGAACTCGACAAGCTCTTTTTGCCGTTTGTGCGCGGGAGCGCTGAAGCCACCGGTTCCGGGTTCGGTTTGGGATTGGCGATCGCCAAGCGTGCCGTAGAACGCCACGGCGGAACGCTGACCGCGCAGAACGTCGCCCCGCACGGCCTCAAAATGACGATCACGATTCCGTTTGCCTGAGCCGCACCCGAAAAAAAATCACCCGGCCAAACCGAGCAAAAGTCTCGAGAATAAATGAGGGTAGGGAACTTTTTTAGAATACGTCAAAACTCAATTCCGACGTAGCGGTCACCCGTTCTCCCTTGGTATCCGCGAGTGCACGAATCGGACTGTCGATTCTCACCACGAAGGCCGAAGCGACACTGTGAACGGCATCGTCCGCCAACAGCGGTTCTTTCGTTGCGACCTGATGTGCGCCGAAGGGCTCGATCAAGGACATGAATGTGGAGGCCGACGACACCAAAAAATTGGGCTTCAGCCGTTCGATGTCCCACCGCAGATTTCGGTAGTCCACTTCCACAAAGCGAAACCGATACTGCGGCAGCTGTTCCGTCAGATGGTCGAGCGTCACCGCATACATACCGGTGTAAAACACCGGTGAAAACATGACCACGGGCCCACCGTAATTTCCGGGTGAGTCTCTGCCGATGCTGCACCGAGGCCGACGAACCCACCCAGCAATGATCCAGCCGCCGTCGTCAGAATCCGTCGTTTTATGCGCAGCGCCTTAAGCATTGAGAATTGCCACCACTTCGCCGTGCAGGGGCCCCGCCGTACACACGGCACTGAGATCCGTGAGCGGATTGCCGCCCGCCGTCGACGTGATCGTACCGCCCGCACCTTCCACGACAGGCAGGAGAGCCGCAATATCCCAGTAGCAAAGTTCAGGATCCACCATGATGTCGGCGCCGCCCGAAGCCACGGCAAAGTACCCAAAACAATCTCCCATCGTCCGATAGAGTTTGACGCGATCGATGAGCGTCTGAATCCGGGGACTGCCGTGCTGCTCACCCGTCGTCCAATGACTGGTTGCCAGGAGCGTCGCTTCTTCAAGATTTCGGCAGTCCCGCACCTGAAGAGGCCGATCAATGATCGGTACCACGGTTTTCCAAATGCATGACAGTTCCGTCAAGGCTTCCGACGGTTCTCACATTTGCTGTCGCATGGCTCACGGAGGAGAGGATCGGTCGAAATCCGGCACCGTCATTGCGCTCCAAGGCGATGAGCGTTCCGAACAAAAACGAGTTCGTAATAAAGCTGCTGTTGGAGGACGGGGTGGCTTTTACACAAATGCGCGCGTAAAAATTGGACATTGGCGGCATCAAATGCACACGATTT
>UQUM01000005.1 GCA_900544255.1 uncultured Sutterella sp. | reverse complement strand
ATCGCTGGAAATGGAAGCTTGAGGATATAGAGTCGGCTTTTACAGGGTAGTCCTCGCTTATTGCAGGCTCACAACGAGGGATAAGAGGATTGATCAATTAATTAACGTATTTCACGAACGATGTACTAGTTTATTGAGAGATCTTCTGGGCGGCCGCCCGGGCGGGATAGTCCCCCGCCGCGACTAGCGGGCGGCCTTACTCGAATTTTTTCTGGAGAATTCTCAGATGAAGAAGACTTTTGTTGCAGCCGCCGTGCTCGGTGCGCTCGCCGGTTCTGCTTTCGCCGCTGATGTGACGCTCTACGGTGTGATCGATACGGGCCTTAACTATCAGAACACGAAGACCACGTCTGATGTGGATGCCCTCAAGGCGGACAGCAAGAACGCCTTCACGATGAAGTCTGGTCAGAGTGCCGGTAATCGTTGGGGCCTGAAGGGTACGGAAGACCTGGGTAACGGCTACAAGGTCGGTTTCGTTCTCGAAAATGGCTTTGATTCCGATACGGGCAAGCTCGGTAACAGCGGGCGCATGTTTGGTCGTGAAGCCAACCTCTATGTGACGAGCGACTTCGGTACGTTGTCCTTCGGTCGTGTTGGTGCTCTTACGTCCGGTGCCGGTTCTTACGATCTGATGAAGTACACCCCGTTCGGCTCTGGCTGGTCTGCTTCTGCTACGAAGGCCAATTTCTGGCTTGGCGACCGTGACCGTATGGACAACACGGTGACCTATGTCACGCCGTCTTTCGCCGGTGTCAAGGTTTACGCTCAGTATTCCTTCCAGCGTGATGGCGCTGAAAAGGCGGGCAACGAACGTCAGAATGATCGCTACGTGGCTTTGGGCGCCAAGTATGATAATGGCCCCTTCAGCACCGCGTTGGTTGTTGATTCTGTGCTCCACAACTACGACAGCAAGAACGACAAGGATAGCCTTGGCGTGACGTTGGGCGCGTCCTATGACTTCGAAGTCGTGAAGCTCTTCGCGATGGGCCAGTACGGCAATCATGAAACCAAGATGGGCTTCTCGTCTGCAGATGTTGGCGCCGCTGTTGATACGGTTGTTAAGGCTGCCGTCAAGGATGCGCTGGGAGCCGAATGGAAGAACGTGAAGAATTTTGTGTCGACCACTTCTATGGCTGACCAGGGTTGGAAGGGCTACACGCTGTCTCTGGGTGCTACGGCTCCGGTGCTCGGCGGTACGTTCTATGCTCAGGCTAACTACTTGGATTCTGAAACCAATGCCAAGTCTACGGCCAAGACTCATATCACTGGTAGCTATGTTGAAGGTAGCGTGGCTACAGATGTTGACTATACGTCGCCTGCTTACACTGCCGATAAGTTCGAAGCCAAGAATTGGGGCATTGCTCTCGGTTACGCTTATCCGTTCAGCAAGCGTACCAACGTTTACACGTACGCCTCTTACAATCAGCTGAAGCTCACTGCTAAGGCTGATGGTGAAAGTGCTTATGTGAAGAACAAGGTCACCGAAGTTGGCTTTGGTCTGAAGCACTCGTTCTAATCGGATGACAGCTTAAAGCTGTAACTCCATAGAGCTCAGAAGCCCCTGCGCCGTGAGGTGCGGGGGCTTCGCGTATTGGTGCAGTTGTGCTCAAGGCAAGGATGCATAAACAGAAGATACAAAAAGGGGAAGTCAGAACTCATCGCTCGGCTTCCCCTTTTTGGGATTATTTCAGTGCGTCGAAGATTCGGTCACGAATCGTTTCGATGGCACCGATGCCCGAAACCGTACGGTACTGGGGAACGCCCTTCGCACCGCTCTTGGCGAGATCGCTGTAGAACTTCACCAAGGCTTCCGTCTGCTGATGGTAGACATCGAGACGCTTCTGAACGATTTCTTCCTTGTCGTCGTCACGCTGCACGAGGGGTTCGCCCGTCACGTCGTCCTTACCTTCCACCTTCGGAGGATTGTACTTGACGTGGTAGCTGCGGCCCGAAGCCGGGTGGATACGGCGGCCGGACATGCGTTCAACGATTTCCGCATCGGGCACTGCGATTTCGAGAACGAAATCGATGGGGATGCCCGCGGCCTGCAGGGCTTCGGCCTGAGGAATGGTGCGGGGGAAGCCGTCAAAGAGGAAGCCCTTCTTGCAGTCGTCCTGCGTGAGGCGTTCCTTGACGAGGCCGATGATGATGTCGTCGCTTACCAAGCCGCCCTGATCCATGATGACCTTCGCAGCCTTGCCGAGTTCGGTACCGGCCTTTACCGCGGCGCGGAGCATGTCGCCCGTGGAAATCTGCGGAATGCCGAAGCGTTCTTTAATGAAGGCAGCCTGCGTGCCCTTGCCGGCACCCGGAGGTCCGATGAGAATCAAACGCATTGATAATCTCCCGAAAATTAACGATTGACGTAAAGTAGGGTCTCCGCATAAAAAAGCCGCTGACGCTCAAATTCGTCAACGGCTTTCAGTGGGAGCCGATCAGGGACATTTTAGCCCATCGGACAGAGGAAAACACCCGCCGAAGGGTTTAGCGACGGGCTTTCGCGGTTAATTTTCCGCCCAGACTTTCCGCACGCGTTCGAGGTCTTCGGCGGTGTCGACGCCCGCAGGAAGATTTTCGGGAAGCGTAAGGACCGTGATGCCGTAACCGTGCCACATGGCGCGAAGCTGCTCCAGGCTTTCCTGCGCTTCAATCGGGGCCCGGGAGAGCTTCGGAAAGTCTGCAAGGAACGACGCACGGTAGGCGTAGATACCGATGTGGTGCAGCGCCGTCAGATCGGCAGGGAGCGTTTTCGCACCGTCCTTAAACGCATCGCGAGGCCAAGGAATCGGCGCACGGGAAAACGTCATGGCGCGGTGCTTGGCATCGATTTCGACCTTCACCACGTTGGGGTTTAAGAAACTCTCCAGCGAATCGATGGGGTGAGCGGCCGTCGACATGGCGCAGTCTGGCGCTTTTTTAAGAGCCTCGGCGACGGCATCAATGACGGCGGGGGGAATGAGGGGTTCGTCCCCCTGGACGTTCACAACGATTTCATCCGGCTCGAGTCCCAGAAGGCGGGCGGCTTCGGACAAGCGATCCGTCCCCGTGGGGTGGTCGGCACTCGTCATCACGGCGGTAATGCCGTGGGCTTCGCAGGCTCGGACGATGTCTTCGTGGTCGGTTGCCACCGCGACGCGCGAGGCGCCGGAGGCAAGCGCGCGTTCCGCGGCGCGTACGACCATGGGCTTGCCGGCAATGTCCAACAGGGGTTTGCGGGGAAGGCGCGTCGAATGCATGCGCGCCGGAATAATGACGGTAAAGGACATATCAGTCGGCTGCCTTGATGCGGGCCTTGTCGCATTCTTCACGGGAAAGTTCGCGTGCTTCTTTGGCGATCATGTGTGCGATGTCGTCTTTGACGGCAAAACCCAATGCGCATTTGGCGCACTGCATTTCTTCTTTCTCACGGTTAAAAAAGAGCGGCCCCTTGCAGACGGGGCAGACGAGAACGTCGGTCAAACGGGTATCCATGATGAATAGAGTCCGGTAAAAATCAGTGGGCGGCGGGCAGAGCTTTTAATTTCTGCACCACGAGTTCCACGAGATAAGGATCAAGATGCATTTCCAAGTCCACCGTCCAAAGACGGGGATCTTTGGCAATCGCCGATTTCTGCTGACACTTTACGGCATCTTTGCCGGTGACGAAAATGTAGTCGGCGTTCAAAGTCGCAAAGGGATTCGTTTCGAAACTGAAGTGATCCCCGAGCTTCATCTCGGCGGCGCACTCGATGTCGTGCGCATGCAGCATCGCAAAAAAACGCTCCGGTGACGCAATACCGGCCGCGGCGACGACTTTCGCCTTCGTTTCGGCAATGTCGCGGGCGAGGTCGTCGATGTCGACTTCCTTACCGTCGGCGAGTCGCCGGGCTTTGCCGAGCTGGCTCGTAGCGGCAAAACGCGGAGTGCGGCTCGCGATGGTGTCGTTGGTGGCGTTCAGAATGATGGCGTCTACCGTGTCTAAGCGCGACGGCGGTTCGCGCAGTGGGCCTGCCGGCAGTACCCAGCCGTTGCCGATGCCGCGGGCGCCGACGACCGCGAGTTCAATATCGCGCGCCAACTGCAGGTGCTGCAGCCCGTCGTCGCTGATGAGAACGTCGATTTCGGGGTGTGCCGAAAGGAGCATGCGTCCTGCGGCCGTCCGGTTGCGCGCGACGGCTGCGGGTACGCCCGTCGCCTGCACGATGAGAAGCGGTTCGTCGCCGACGACGGCCGCGGGCGATTCCGGAACTACCATTACGGGCGCCGAATCCTTACGGCCGTAGCCGCGGCTGATGACGCCGGGATGGTAACCGAGCGCTGCGAGCGCTTTCACAAGTTCGATCGTTACAGGGGTTTTCCCTGTGCCGCCCACGTAGATGTTGCCGACGACAATGACGGGAACCGGGAGTTTCTCGGGATGAAAGCGGCGGGCACGATTCTTGACCACTGCGAGGTAAATCAGGCTCAGCGGCGAGAGCGCAAGGGCGAGAAGCCCCTTCTTCGACCATTGTCCGTGAAGCCAGGATTCAAGCTCAGCACGCATGATTTTGGCTCCGGAAGAAAATGAAAACGACGGCAGGAGGGGGCTGATTTTGGTCTGACATACGCAGAAAAAAGAAACAACGCGCGGCGCCCTCGGTCGGGCGGGTCGGCTTCATTTTGTCCGACGCGGCGTCAATGAGTGCGAATCATAGCGAAAGACACGGCGAAGGACAAAATAAACGGCATAAAAATTCAAGTCGGATCAAAGTCCGCGCGTTTTTCAATATGAACGGTTTCGCCCGTCATCGGATGCGCAAATGTAATTTCGGCAGCATGCAGGCAGAGGCGGTATCGTTCGTCTTCTGCGGCGAGTCCCATTTTTGAATAGAGCGGGTCGCCCGAGATCGGGCAGCCCAGTCCCAGCCGGTGTGCACAGTGCACCCGCAGTTGGTGCGTACGGCCGGTGGCGGGGTAAAGATCAATGAGGGTTTTGGGCGTGCCGTCTGCGGCAGTAAACCGCGCGACGACTTCAAAATCCGTGATGGACGGTGAGCCGCCCGCAGCTTCGGGCAGTACGCACTGACGCGGGCGGTCAAAGACGTTGAGTCCCAGGGAAAGTGTGATTTGGCCCCGGTCGTCCGTGACCGTACCGTCCAAAAGCGCCCGATAGCGTTTATGCACGCGCCGCTCGCGGAAGCTTTCGTTCAATGCGGCCAACGCGGCTTTGTTCTTAGCAAAGACCAGAATTCCTGACGTGTCGGCATCGAGCCGGTGGACGACGTGCAGTTCGCCCAGAGACTTCTGCAGCTCTGTGAAGGCGGAAATCTTTTCGCGGATGCCGGGAACCGACGTAAGCCGCGAGGGTTTATTAATGACGATGATGTCCCGATCGTCGTAGAGCACTTCCAGAGCGACGGGTTTTTCCGGTGCCCAGCGCGGCAGCGGTTCCGGAAAGCGAGTCTCGCCGCCTCTCATCAGGCGCTCCAGCAGATAAGTGGCGCACTTTTCAGGGCCGTAAAACGTGCCGTTAAAACGCACGTCGTGCACTGGGGACGCCCCGCACCACCATTCGCCCATGGCGACGATGCGGTCACGGCGCCGATCTTGATTAAATGCGGCGATGAGTTTCACCAAAGGATCTTCAGCGGTGTGAACGATGGTGCTGCGCCAGAGGGCGCGGCGCTTTTCCTGTTCGGCGCCGCCGTTCATGGCGTTTTTGAGCGGAAAAGGCGCAAAAAGTTCCGCCAAAAGATCCGTGAGCGTGAAGGTTTCCCCTGCGGCATCGGTAAAGGACTGAAACGGAACGCCGCGTTCGGGGAGCGAAGGCCAGACCGTCTGCACTTTGCCGGGGCCGGGGAGCAGGGCAAGGTGCTGCAAAAAATCCGTAAAGGCGTAGTTAGTCGTAAGGCGACCGTCTGATTCCAGTATCAGCACACCGGTGCGTCCGATGCGTCCTTCGGAGAGGTCGGGGGCGTTTTTTTGTGCGGCCAACATTAAATCGTCGGGAGGCAGGGTGCGCGGACACCGTAGGCCGACGGTGGCTGGGGAAGACGTCAGCGGACGGGGAAGGTTCAATACGGTCGGCATAGTGGTGAAAGAAGTTACGAATAGAATCGTCGGATGATAGAGCGACAACGGACGGCGGTAGGCTGAGACTTTGCCGATTCCGTTTTTTTACGGAACGTAATTATACGGACTAAATATTCCGTATAATTGCGGAATCGATGCATAAAGAGGTGTTTTTCTGTGGAAAATCCATTCAAATACGGAGTCTTGGTTGAGGACGCCTTTTTTACCGACCGCAAAGCAGAGTTGGAAAAAATCAAGCGGCATTTGGCGGGGCTGAATCATTTGATCATGATCAGTCCGCGTCGTTACGGAAAGTCCAGTCTGATCGCCAAGGCTTTACAGGAACTGAAACGGCCGGCGGTGGTGCTGAATCTTCAGATGGCCGTGTCGGAGGTAAAACTGGCGGCGATGATTCATAAGGCGATTTATCGGCTGCATCCGATGCAAAAAATTAAGGACACCCTGCAGCGACTGAGAATTGTGCCCACATTGTCTTTCAATCCGGCTGACGGAACGTTTGAGGCTACTTTTGCTCCGAATGTGGACGAACAGACCGTGCTGGAGGATGCCGTTGATTTGTTGGAAACGTTGAGTGATCCGGAAAACCGTACGATTGTGGTTTTGGATGAATTCCAGGAAGTCCTTGGATTAGGGAACGGCATCGACAAACGGCTGCGGGCGCAGATGCAGCTGCAGAAAAATGTGAATTACGTTTTTCTCGGCAGTCAGGAAAGCATGATGACGGCGATTTTTGAGCAGGTGAAATCGCCCTTTTATCATTTTGGTCTCCTGATGCATCTCAAAAAGATTCCCCGAGATGATTTTGAGTTGTTTCTGACGGAGCGTCTTCAGACGGCGGCTGGCGATAAGACGGGAGCCTTAGTAAAGGCCGTCTTGGATAAGACCGGTTGTCATCCGTATTACACCCAGCAGCTGGCGAGCATCGTGTGGGAGCGCCTGGTGTGGATGCAGGATAAATCCAATGTCTTTGAAGACGCGGTGGCGGAATTGGTCGAGGAGCATGATCTCGATTATGAACGCTTGTGGTTGTCGTTTAATGTGACGCAGCGGCGGATACTGCAGGGGTTGGCGCAGAACCGCAAGGCAGACGAAATGACGGAACTCGCGACCAGCACGCGTTATGACTCACTCGCAAAGCTCGCCAAAAACGGTTATGTCATTCGGGAGCAGACGTTTGAAATCGAGGATCCGTTTTTTAAGGAATGGATCGCCGGGCAAGCGGGTTGAAAAAAATCCCGGCGGCCGGGAAAACCGTCGGGATTTTGCTTCCGTCAACGCAGGGTTAATCTTCTTTAAACGCGACTTCGCGTCCTTTGCGGATCGCGGGCGCTGCGACCGCCGCCACCATCAGAGCGGCGGCAAGGAGAAGTCCGCAGGAGATGGGACTTGTGAAGAAAACCGTGGGGTCGCCGCGGGAAATAAGAAGCGCCCGCCGCAGATTTTCTTCCATCATGGGCCCCAGAATGAAACCTAAGATGAGGGGCGCCGCCTCGCAGTCCAATTTGCGGAAGACGTAACCTACCAATCCGAAGAAGACCGTCACCCACACGTCCCAAATATTGTTGTTGATCGAGTACACCCCGATGCAGCAGAAGACGAGAATCGCGGGGAAGAGCCAACGGTAGGGAACCTTCAGAAGCTGCACCCAGACGCCGATCATCGGGAGATTGAGAACGATGAGGATGAGGTTCCCGATCCACATCGAAACGATAAGCCCCCAGAAGAGCGCAGGGTTTGCCGTCATCACTTGCGGGCCCGGCACGATGTCGTGAATCATCATGGCACCGATCAAAAGTGCCATGACGGCGTTCGAAGGAATGCCGAGCGTCAGCATCGGAATAAAGCTCGTCTGAGCCCCGGCGTTGTTGGCGGATTCGGGCCCCGCAACGCCGCGGATGTTGCCGTCGCCGAATTTCGGATCGGCTTTTTCGCCTGCCATTTTCTTTTCGACGGTGTAGCTCGCAAACGAACTCAGCAGAGCGCCGCCTCCGGGAAGCACCCCGAGAATGGAGCCCAGAGCCGTACCGCGCACGATCGGTGCGGCGCAGGCCTTGATGTCTGCCCACGAGGGAAGTACCGATCCGACTTTGCCCGGCACCAACGTGCGCTTTTCATTGATTTCAAGGTTGGCCATGATTTCCGCAAAACCGTAGATACCCATCGAAATTGCGACGAAGTCGAGGCCTTCCTGCAGTTCGTCAAAGCCGAACGTGTAGCGCATGGCTCCCGAATTGATGTCAGTGCCGACAAGGCCCAGGAGCAACCCTGTGATGATCATGCACACGGCTTTCAAAAGCGACCCTGTGGCGAGCACCACGGCACCGATCAACCCCAGCACCATCAGGCTGAAGTATTCCGCGGGGCCGAACTGAAAGGCGATCGCCGTCAAAGGGGGTGCAAAAGCGGCGATGAGGAGCGTGGCGACGCACCCGGCGAAAAAGGAACCGAGAGCGGCAATCCCGAGCGCGGCGCCGGCGCGTCCCTTTTTCGCCATCTTGTGCCCGTCCAGGCACGTGACGACGGCGGAAGCATCGCCCGGAATGTTGACGAGAATAGCGGTCGTGGAGCCGCCGTACTGCGCGCCGTAATAGATGCCCGCGAGCATGATGAGGGCAGAAGCGGGATCAAGCGCATAAGTGATGGGCAGAAGCATTGCCACCGTGGCAACGGGGCCCATCCCCGGTAGCACCCCGATCAGGGTGCCCACCGTGACGCCGAAGAAGCAGTAGAGAAGATTTTGAAACGTAAGCGCCGTCTGAAAACCCAGAAGGAGATTATTCATTAAATCCATGAGCGTCTCCTAGAAAAACGAGGGCCAGACGGGAATCTGCATACCGATTCCGTAAACGAACGTCACCCAGACGATGGCGTCCAGGACGACGACCACTGCGAGAGTTTCCTTCCAATGCACTTTTTTTTCGGCGCAGGCCGAGATGAAAATCATGGCGCCGACGGCAAGAAGGACGCCGCAGGTGTTGAGAAGGAAGGAAAAGACGAGGACGCTGCCCAAGATGAGCGTCAGAATGCGCCAGTGGAACGGCTCCACGCGGTGGGCGTCAGCGGTCGTGAGTGATATGCGCGACAGAAAACCGCGCACGACGAGAAGGAGTCCCAGAAGAGTGAGCAGGCCGCCTAAGATCGTCGGAAAATAGGCGGGTCCCATGCGGGCGGCCGTCCCGAGCCGGAGTTCCTGGACGGTCACGATGAAAAAGAGGCCGACGGCGGTAAAGAGGACGCCGGACCAAAAGTCTTTGGCGTTGCGTAACGTCATGATGAACTTTCAGGAAAGAGGAAAAAGGCGCCCGTGCCCGGAATGGGGGAGGCGCCTTTTGAGAGAAACGCAGCGTCAGTCGACGTGAGCGCCCGAAGCTTTGACGATCTCGGCGTACTTGGCGAGTTCGTCCTTGATGAGCGCAGAGAATGCCGCGGGCGAGCAGGGGGCGGCTTCACCGCCCTGGCGGCTGAGGCGTTCGCGGAGTGCGTCGCTCTTTAAGGCCTTCGTGACGGCGGTGTTGAGCGTAGCCAGCTTATCGTCCGGTGTCGAAGCCGGTACGAAAAGGCCGTACCACGTCGAAATATTGAAGTCGGGCACGCCCGCTTCAATCATCGTGGGGACGTTGGGGAGAGCCTTTGCTCGTGTTGTGGTCGTAACGGCGAGCGGAATCAAGTCGCCTGCCTCAATCTGCCCTTTGCAGGAAGCAAGATTGTCGAAAATAAGATCCGTTTGCCCCGCGAGCACGGAGAGCTTCGCGGCGGCGGCCCCCGCGTAGGGGATATGCACCATGCTGATCTGGGCGCGGGCCTTTAAGAGTTCGCCGGCCATATGGCCGCCCGAACCGTTGCCGCCCGAGGCGTAATTCAATTCGCCGGGATGCTTGCGGCAGTATGCGACGAGGTCTGCGACGGACTTGATGCCTGTCTTCTTTGAGAACGCGGGCGTAATGACGAGGACGTTCGGTACGTGTGCAATAAGCGTCACCGGGCGGAAGTCCTTCACCGGGTCGTAAGGGAGCTTCTTAAAGAGATTAGGGTTGATGGCGTGCGTGGCGACGGCTCCGACGCACATCGTCATGCCGTCGCCGGGTTGCTTCGCGAGATAAGACACGCCGATGTTGCCGCCGGCACCGGGTTTGTTGTCGACGATGACGTTGCCGAGATCGGGACGCACGGCTTCGGCGATGGCGCGGGCAGCGACGTCCAAGGGGCCTCCGGGCGGGTACGGAACGACGATACGGATGGGATGGGATCCGGTGCCGACCTGAGCGAGGGAAATCGTTGACCAGCCGACGAGCGGAGTGAGAAGAGCAGCGCCTACGAGCGCGCGACGATTGAGAGTAACCACTTCATCTTCCTATAGGTTGAAACACCGGCTCCCTCGCAGTGGACGCGATTGAGTCGGCCGTTTGTTGTCAAATTGGAAAAACTGTCGGCCACTCTATGCCTCTCAAATGAGGAAAGCAAACTCCGTAGGGAAGAGTGCTTAGACGAACGACTCTGTAACGGTGTGTATCCCGACGAAAAAGAAGGCTTGAAAACTCGGAGTTCGAACGCATATAGCTCTTTAACAGCGGCGGACGTGCACCGAGCTCCGTTTTCGAGACAACGCGCGGACTGCCGAAAGGGAAAAAGTATGAGACAAGACAAATTAACGACCAAGTTCCAAGAGGCGCTCTCTCAGGCTCAGTCGCTCGCCTTGGCTAACGATAATCAGTTCATTGAACCGGTTCACGTGTTGTCCGCCATGTTGGACGATCCGGAAGGCGGTACGGTAAGCCTCGTGGAACGCGCGGGCGGCAACGCTCAGCAGTTAAAGCGCGAAGCGGCGGCGGCCGTGAAGAATCTGCCGAAAGTCACCGGAACGAACGGCGACGTGCAGATCAGCCGTGATCTCGCTCGGGCTTTGAATCTCACCGAAAAGGAAGCCTCTCAACACGGGGATGAATTTATTTCGTCCGAAATGTTCCTTCTCGCGGCGACGGATTCGTCCTTGGACGTATCGCGTTTGATTGCCGCCGCCGGCGTTACGAAGAAACTCCTTGAAGCGGCGATTACGGCGGTTCGGGGCGGCGAAAAAGTGACGGATGCGGAAGGCGAAAGCGGACGCGAAGCCATCAAAAAGTACACGGTGGACTTGACGGAACGCGCCCGTCTCGGAAAATTGGATCCCGTGATCGGGCGCGATGATGAGATTCGCCGCACGATGCAGATTCTGCAGCGCCGCACCAAGAATAACCCCGTGCTAATTGGTGAACCCGGTGTGGGCAAGACGGCCGTCGTTGAGGGCTTGGCTCAGCGTATCGTCAACAACGAAGTGCCGGATACGCTGCGCGGCAAGACCGTGTTGTCGCTTGATATGGCGGGCTTGATCGCGGGCGCCAAGTACCGCGGTGAATTTGAGGAACGTCTGAAGAAACTTTTGAAGGAAGTGACGCAGTCCGAGGGCCGCATTATTCTCTTCATCGATGAAATTCATACGGTGGTGGGCGCGGGTAAAACCGAGGGCTCGATGGATGCGGGCAATATGTTGAAGCCTGCTCTTGCCCGCGGTGAACTGCACGTCATCGGTGCGACGACTCTGGACGAGTATCGTAAGTATATTGAAAAGGATGCGGCGCTTGAACGTCGTTTCCAGAAAGTACTCGTTGATGAACCGAGCGTGGAAGACACGATCGCCATTCTCCGCGGCCTGCAGGAAAAGTACGAAGCGCACCATGGGGTGGAAATTACCGACCCCGCGATTGTGGCGGCGGCGGAATTGTCGCACCGCTACATCACGGATCGGTTCCTTCCGGATAAGGCGATCGACCTCATTGATGAGGCCGCAAGCCGCGTGAAGATGGAAATCGATTCCAAGCCCGAAGAACTCGATAAGCTCGACCGTCGTCTCATTCAGCTCAAGATTGAACGCGAGGCGATGAAGAAAGAAACGGACGAGGCGAGTAAGAAACGGTTGGCCGCCATTGAAGCGGAAATCGAGACGCTTTCTCGGAAATACTCCGACCTCGAAGAAGTTTGGAAGGTGGAAAAGAGCGAAGCGCTCGGTGAGAAGGATGCCCGCGATGAAATCGATCGGGTGCGCCGTGAGATGGACGCCTGCCGTCGTGAAGCCAAGTACGAACGGTTGGCGGAACTCCAGTACGCGGTGCTCCCCAAACTCGAAGAACGTCTGAAGAAGGCAGAGTCCGCGGAAAAAGCGGAAGCGAAGTCGCGGCCGAAACTTTTGAGAACGAGCGTGGGTGCCGAAGAGATCGCCGAAGTCGTGAGCCGCGCCACGGGGATTCCGGTAGCGAAGATGATGGAAGGCGAACGCCAGAAGCTCCTTCACATGGGTGAAGCGCTTGAAAAGCGCGTCATCGGTCAGGACGAAGCCGTGAAACGCGTAACCGAAACGATTCTCCGGAGCCGTGCGGGGTTGTCCGATCCCAACCGGCCTTACGGTTCGTTCCTCTTCTTGGGGCCCACGGGCGTCGGTAAGACCGAACTGACGAAGGCGCTTGCTGAATTCCTCTTTGATACGGATGAAGCCATGATCCGTATTGATATGAGTGAATTCATGGAAAAGCACTCCGTCGCGCGTTTGATCGGTGCGCCTCCGGGATACGTCGGCTACGAAGAAGGGGGCTACCTCACGGAAGCCGTGCGGCGCCACCCGTACTCCGTCATTTTGCTCGATGAAGTCGAAAAAGCGCATCCCGACGTCTTCAACGTTCTCCTGCAGGTGTTGGACGACGGTCGTATGACGGACGGTCAGGGACGGACGGTGGACTTTAAGAACACCGTGATCGTCATGACGAGTAACCTCGGCTCCGCGGATATCCAGGCGATGCAGGGCGAACCCGCCGACAAGGTGAAGGACGCCGTGATGCAGGAAGTGAAGCAGCACTTCCGTCCGGAATTCGTGAACCGTATCGACGAGATCGTGGTCTTTAACGCGTTGGGCGCCGAAGCGATTCACAAGATCGCCCGCATCCAGATCGCAAAACTCGCGGCTCGCGTGGCGTCGCAGGACGTGACGCTCGAGGTGACGGACGCGGCGGTGGACGAAATCGCCAAGGTCGGGTTTGATCCGCTTTACGGCGCAAGGCCCTTGAAGCGTGCGGTGCAGGATCGGATCGAAAACGGTGTGGCGCGGCTTCTCCTGGAAGGAAAGGCAGCGCCTAAAGACACGATCATCGTGGGGGCCGAAGGCGAAGACTTTACCTTTAATGTGAAGAAGGCTGCAGCGGCGTAACGCGTGCGGTCCGTAAAAGAAAAGCCGGTTGAGGGCTGAAACCTTCTTCCGGCTTTTTTTGTGGGCTGAAACTGCGTCAGTTTAAGGTTGGCGCAAAGGTCTTTTCATCCAGACCGGCGGGCGTTTCAATGTGTCGGACATAGCCCTCGGAATTGGCGTAAAGCGGGGAGCCGCAGTCCTCACACCATTCCATGGGGAAGGTCTGCGGGAGCGACACGATTTCGTTGATCCCTGCGTCGTGGAGCACTTCGGCCGCGAAGGTCTGGTTCTGTTCATGCTCTTCGGGAAGCGTCGGAAGAACGACGCCGGCGACGACCGCCGAAGGCTGGTTCTTAAGCGACAACCCAACACGGACTTCGTCGGTGTCCATCGACTGCATTTCATGGCCCATGCGGACGAAAACCGCCGTCGTCGCAATGATGTCGGCGGCGTTGTAGCCCATGCAGCACACGTAACTCACCAAGGCGCGCAGGCAGAAAACGCGCATCGCGGCGTCGGCCTGACGCCAGCCGGTGAAAAACGCTGAGGGAGGCTGTACGTCGATGCGGGTGCCGGCCATCGGCGTCATCAGAATCTCACGGGCCGTGAGACAGAAGTCCATTGTGCGGCGGGCGTGCGCAACGTAGTCGTCCGTGAGCGGCGGAAAAAGCTTTTCCGGGGTCTCGGCGGACACGGAAAGCGCGAGGTAGCGCACGTCGGCAAAGTCGGGAGGCGGATCGTTCTTAAGAAACGACGCAATGTTGACGACGTGCCCTTTTTTCTTGCCGTCCGTGAGTTCAGCGAGCAACTTGCGGATGTCGCAGAGCCCTTCGGGGAGGTTATCGGCGGAAAGAAGACAGTTGCCGACGGCGACCGTGGCTTCGGGCGTGGCCCAGTGCTTTTGATAAAGCTCGGCCAAGTCGTTCAAGGCGGTCGCGTCCGTGGGGCCGGCGGCTATGACGTAGCGGCTCCAGCCCAGAATGGGGATGAGGACGAGAAGGTGCGCGCCTTTGGGGTCAAGCCGCGTCTGCGCGCAGTCTTCGGCCATCGCGAGAAGCTCGTCGTAGGCGGGGGAATCCGCTTCCTTTAAGCGGGAAAGCGCTGCTTCGATGTCGCTGTCTTCCCCTTTGTCGAGGTGCCGGCGGCAGAGGGCTTCAAGTTCGTTGTCGACGCGGCGGTCTTCAAATCGGGAGGTGGAATCAATCGCGAGAAGCGCAAGGCGCGTGAATTCGTCCGCGTCGCCTTCGGTGGTGACGACGGGCGTTTCTTCAACGGGAGTACGGTGTTGTTTACGGGCCATGAGACAGGCTTAAATTTCGGTAAAAACAAAGAACGGCGCGCAGTCTAACGACTTTTCGCCGAAAAAACGGATTCGAGCGGAAAAAAGCTGAAAATTCTTGTTTCTCAAAAGGAAGGGGCGACGCCGTTTTGATAAAATCCGCCCCACTTTTGGGGCATCGGCGTGCACATTGGCTTCGGACGACGTGCAGACCGATGCCTTCGGCGTGCTTTGCGTACGCATTCAACCGGTCAATTATCCATGGACAACATCCGTAATTTTTCCATCATTGCTCACATCGACCACGGCAAATCCACCTTGGCCGACCGTCTTATCGAATACTGCGGAGGACTTTCCAACCGCGAAATGAGTGAACAGGTTCTCGACAGTATGGACTTGGAACGCGAACGCGGCATCACCATCAAGGCGCAGACGGCGTCCCTCAAATACAAGGCGCGCGACGGAAAAGTATACGAATTGAACCTCATCGATACCCCGGGGCACGTGGACTTTTCCTACGAAGTGAGCCGTTCCTTGTCGGCCTGCGAAGGAGCGCTCCTCGTCGTGGACGCGACGCAGGGGGTGGAAGCGCAGACGGTCGCCAACTGCTACACCGCCATCGACCTGGGCGTCTCCGTGGTGCCGGTCTTAAATAAGATGGACTTAAACAGCGCCAACCCTGATGCGGCCAAGGAAGAAATCGAAGACGTGATCGGAATTGATGCGACGGACGCGGTGCTCTGCTCGGCGAAAACCGGCATGGGGATCGAGGAGATTTTGGAGCGCGTCGTGACCGACGTGCCGCCCCCGAAGGGCGACGAAAATGCTCCCCTTCAGGCCCTCATCATCGACAGCTGGTTTGATAACTATGTGGGCATCGTGACGCTCGTGCGCGTCATCAACGGCGTCATTCGTCCGAAGGACAAGGTGATGCTGATGGCGACGGGGGCGACGCACCTTGTGGAACAGGTGGGGGTCTTTACGCCGAAGGCGAAGGAGAGGGATTGCCTCAAACCCGGTGAAGTGGGCTTTGTGGTGTCCGGCATCAAGGAACTCAAAGACGCCCGCGTGGGTGACACGATTACGAGCGTGGTGAATCCGGCTGCGGCGCCGCTTCCCGGCTTTAAGGAAGTGAAGCCTCAGGTCTTTGCCGGGCTCTACCCAGTGGAATCCAATCAGTACGACGCGCTGCGCGAAGCACTTCTCAAGCTGCAGTTAAACGATGCGGCCCTCAAGTTTGAACCGGAAGTTTCGCAGGCGTTGGGGTTCGGTTTCCGCGCCGGGTTCCTGGGGCTCCTGCACATGGACATCGTTCAGGAACGCTTGGAGCGCGAATACGACATGAATCTCATCACAACGGCGCCTTCCGTCGTGTACGAAGTTCTGATGACGAACGGCGAAGTCGTGCGTGTGGAAAATCCGAGCAAACTCCCGCCCGTCGATAAGATTGCCGAAATCCGTGAACCGATCGATACCGTGACGATCTTCGTACCGAACGATTATGTCGGTACGGTGATGAAGCTTTGCCAGGAAAAACGAGGTATTCAGATCAACATGGCTTACCACGGGCGTCAGGTGCACCTCACTTATGAACTGCCTCTGGCGGAAATCGTTCTCGACTTCTTTGACCGGATGAAGTCCATTACCCGCGGCTATGCGTCGATGGATTACGAATTCAAGGAATACCGTGCGAGCGACGTGGTGAAGGTCGACATGCTCATCAACGGCGACCGCGTGGATGCCTTGAGTTCCATCGTGCATCGCACGAATGCCGTGTCCCGGGGACGCGACATCGTGACGCGGCTGCGCAGCCTCATTCCGCGTCAGATGTACGACGTGGCGATTCAGGCCGCCATCGGCGGCAACATCATTGCTCGAGAGAACGTCAAGGCGCTCCGCAAGAACGTGCTCGCAAAGTGCTACGGCGGCGACATCACCCGTAAGAAGAAACTTCTGGAAAAGCAGAAGGCGGGTAAAAAGCGCATGAAGCAGGTGGGTAGCGTTGAAATTCCGCAGGAAGCGTTCCTCGCCATTCTGCAGGTGGACGACAAGAAGTAACGACGGACGACGGTCATGGATTTTTCTCTGATTTTATTGTTGCTCACGGTCTTTACGGGCGTGATGTGGGGCTTGGATCGGCGTTTCTGGAAAAAGGCGCGCGAAGAGAAAGCGGCTGCCTTGGGGCGGGAATTCGATGAAGCCAATGCCGAAGCCGTGGCGCGAGGGGACGTCGCCGTGTTGCAGGCACGAAGCGCCGTCGTCGGCGAAGCCTTGAAGGAGCCGTGGTGGATTGACTATACAGCCGGGCTCTTTCCGGTGATCTGTATCGTCTTCCTGTTGCGCTCTTTCCTATTTGAACCCTTCCGGATTCCGTCGGGTTCGATGCTGCCGACGCTGCACATCGGGGACTTCATCCTCGTCAATAAGTTTGACTACGGCGTGCGGTTGCCGGTGGCAAACCTCAAGATTATTCCGGTGGGCAGTCCCGAACGCGGCGACGTCGTGGTCTTCAAGTACCCGATGGATCCGAAGGTGGACTACATCAAGCGGGTAGTGGGGTTGCCCGGCGACACCGTGACGTATGTGAACAAGGTGTTGTCTGTGAATGGGGTTGAGCAGCGTCAGACGGCCTTGGGCGATTGGGTGGATCCCGATACGCTCGTGACGCTCACCGAACGCGAAGAACAGCTGGGCGACGTCAAACACCTGATGGCGGTGGATGACCGGGCGCCGGCCGGCGTCCGCGGCGGTCCCTACGACCGGGGATTGGAAGCCTGCCGTTATTTTGAAAACGGGTTTGAGTGCAAAGTGCCCGCCGACCACTACTTCATGATGGGCGACAACCGCGACAACAGTGAAGACAGCCGCTATTGGGGCGTCGTTCCCGATAACTACCTTGTGGGACGGGCTTTCTTCATTTGGGCGAATTTCAGTGAGATGAGCCGCATCGGCTCCTTTAAGTAACAGTATGACCGGACAGCGTTTGATGGATTTGTCGATTCTGGAAGAACGGATCGACTATCACTTTAAGAATAAGGCGCTCTTGACGCGCGCCGTGACGCACCGCAGTTTCGCGGCCGAACACAATGAACGTCTGGAGTTTTTGGGTGACTCCGTTTTGAATTGTGTGGTGGGGCACGCCTTGTTTCTGCGGGACACGCACTACACCGAAGGAGTGCTCTCCCGCACCCGTGCGAATTTCGTCTGTGAAAAGACGTTGGACGAAATAGCGGCCGAAATCAAAATCGGGGAATTTATCCGGCTTGGGGAAGGGGAGCTCAAAACGGGCGGCGCGTCCCGTCCGTCGATTTTGGCCGACGCCTGCGAAGCCGTGTTCGGCGCCGTTTTTTTGGACGCCGGTTTTGAAGCGGCGCAGCGCGTGATTCTGCGGTTGTATGAACCGATTCTCGCTGCAGGAAACGTGCGCCCCGAACGTTTTGCGAAGGACGCAAAGACCCAGCTGCAGGAATTCCTGCAGTCACTGCACGAAAAGATTCCGGTCTACAGCGTGGTGTCGACGACGGGGGCGGCGCATGAGCAGACGTTCTGCTGCGGCTGCCGCATTGAATTGGCGGGAATCTACGAAACGGGAACCGGCAAGAGCCGTCGTGCTGCGGAGCAGGATGCGGCTGCGAAGGTGCTCGCCCGCGTGAAAACTCTGGGGGAATTGAAAAAATGACCGAAGAAAAAAAGGAAACGCCCTTTAAGTGCGGCTATGTCGCCGTCATCGGCCGCCCCAATGTCGGTAAGTCCACGCTCATCAATGCCATCGTCGGCGAAAAAGTGTCGATTACGTCCAAGAAACCCCAGACGACCCGGGATCGGGTGTTGGGCGTGGTGACGTACCCCGATGCGCAGTTGATCTTTATGGATACGCCGGGGTTTCAGTCGAAATATACCTCGCAGCTTCTGACGCGTATGAATCGGACGGTCCGCAATACGCTGGCCGAAGTCGATGCGGTGTTGTTCCTCATTGACGCGCAGGGGTGGCGCCAGGACGACCTGACGGTTCTGAAACTTCTGAACCCCAAGCAGACGAACGTCATTCTGGTCTTAAATAAGATTGACCAGATGAAAAATCGCGATGCGCTTTTGCCGCTGATGGCGGAATCCATGCAGAAATTCCCCTTTGCGGCCATCGTTCCGGTGTCGGCCGAAAAGAATAAGCGCTGCAACGAAGTGGTGGACGAAGTGAAAAAACTCCTGCCGGAGTCCGTCCCTTATTACGATCCCGATATGTACACGGATCGCTCGCCTCGATTCCTCGCGGCGGAGACGATTCGGGAAAAGGCCTTCCGTCTTTTGGGAGATGAATTGCCTTACGGCACTGCCGTTATGATTGAAAAATGGCGGGAAGACGATAAGGAAGCGGAAATCGATGCCTGTCTCATCGTGGAACGCGAAAGCCACAAACCGATGGTAATCGGCGAGGGAGGCGCGAAACTTCGGGAAATCGGGCGGCTCGCGCGTGCCGACATTGAAGAAATGTTGGGCGGCAAACACGTGCACCTTAACGTTTGGGTGCGGGTGCGGCGCGGCTGGAGCGATGACGCACGGGTGCTGAAGACCCTGGGGTATGACTGAGACGACGTCGGATGCCGCGGAGGCGTTGCACGAGTGGGAGCGCCTGCAGACGGATAAGCGTGTCCTTCGGGTGCGGGAAGAACCGGCCTTCGTGCTGACGACGCACCCTTGGAAGGAGTCGAGCGTCATTGCCGAATGTTTTACGCAACGACATGGTCGGCAGGTGCTTGCCGTGCGGGGTGCCAAGCGTCCGGGCGGGCAGTTCCGGGGACTCATCAATCCGTTTTGCCCGCTCCTCATCAATTACTCCGGCGCTGGTGAGGTGAAGAACCTCACGGCAGCCAAGTGGTTAGGAAGTCTGTCTCCGACGGAAAGCGGATCTTTGATGTCGGCTTTCTACGTGAATGAGCTTGTTCTCCGTTTTACGGTGCGCGAAGAAGCGCAGTCCGCTCTCTTTGATTGTTACACCCGAACTCTGACGGCGCTTTGCGAAGGCCGCGCCGTGCAGCGGGCCCTGCGGGAATTTGAAGTCGACGTGCTGCGGGAAGCGGGCTGGGGACAGCGTGCGCCCGAAGGGTCGATCGGCGACTGCGTTCTTCGCGACGGGATTCTCGTGCCGCTCACGGAGACCACGCTTCTTACGGGGGAAGCCCCGGTGCCGGCTGCCGTCGCCCGCGCGCTTCTCACCCGGGATTTTTCCGAGCGGTCGGTACTCGTCCCTGCACGAAATGTGCTTCGGGCCGTGATCGGTTACTATGTGGGCGACAAAGGGTTGGCCGTGCGGCGCACGCTGACTCACTGGCAGCAATACTGAACTGAGTTCTAATTTATTTTGATCGAGACGTCTTATGCTTACTCATCTTTCCGTGAATCTCAACAAAATTGCGCTTCTGCGCAACGCGCGTGAAGGTAATACGCCCAATCCGGTGCTTTTCGGTGCCTTGGCGTTGAAAGCCGGGGCGGCGGGGCTGACGGTGCATCCGAGACCGGATGAGCGGCATATTCGGCCGGCGGACGTGGATGCGATCGCGAGACTTTTGACCGCGTGGCCGGGGCGTGAATTCAATATCGAAGGCAATCCCTTTATGAACCTCATGAATCACGTGCGGCGCGTGAAGCCGGCGCAGGCGACGTTCGTGCCGGACAATGAGTCTCAGCTGACGAGTGATCATGGGTGCGACCTTCAAAAAGACGGGGCGGCGATTGAGAAACTCGTAAAGGAAGCAAAGGATCTCGGGGTGCGGGTGAGCCTCTTTATGGATCCCGTGGCCGAAAATATGCGGCTTGCGAAAGAGGTCGGTGCGGATCGCGTCGAACTTTATACGGCATCCTATGCGGCGACCCGCGGCACGGGGGAGGCGGCACGGGTGCTGGCGCAGTACGCGGAAGCGGCAGAAGCTGCGCACGAAGCGGGACTCGGAATCAATGCCGGGCATGATCTGAGTCTTGCGAATTTGGAAGAACTCCTCGTTGCCTGCCGTTGGATTGACGAAGTGTCGATCGGGCACGCGCTGGTGGCGGAAGCGTTGGAATACGGCATGACGGAAACGGTGGGGCGCTATAACGGGATTTGCCTGCGGGCGGCCGACCGAATTGCCGCCGCCGGGTTTTAGGACATAACGATGACGACCGCGAATTTTCCCGTCAACGGCCCGGTGGTGCTCGACGTCGTCGGAACGGAACTTACGGAAGACGACGTCCGTCGTATTCGGCATCCGCTTACCGGCATGGTGATTCTCTTCACCCGCAATTACGAGAGTCCCGCCCAGTTGTCTGCGCTGACGGCCGCCGTTCATGCCGTGAAGCCCGGCGTGTTGATCGGGGTGGATCACGAGGGAGGGCGCGTGCAGCGCTTTCGTTCGGGGTTTACGGAAATCCCCGCGATGCATGCATACGGCGACTTGTGGCAGAAGAATCCTCAGGCGGCGGCGCGGGCGCTGACGGCGGCGGGGTTCGTGATGGCGGCGGAACTCCTCGCCTGCGGCGTGGACTTTACGTTTGCTCCCGTGCTTGATTTGGATTGGGGACACAGCGCCATTATCGGCGAGCGTTCGTTTTCCCGGTATCCGGCTGCCGTAGCGGCGATGGCAAGAGCCGTCACATACGGCATGATGGCGGCGGGGATGGCCAACTGCGGTAAGCATTTTCCCGGACACGGCTGGGCCGAAGCCGACAGTCATAAGGCGTTGCCCGAGGACGAACGGTCGCCGGAGACGATTTTGGCTGAAGACACCGAACCCTACGCGTGGTTGGGGGCGGGGCTCGTCTCCGTCATGACGGCGCACGTGCTGTACCCGAAGTGGGATACGGTGCCGGCGACGTTTTCTCGCCGGATTCTGCAGGACGGCTTGAGAAAGCGCCTGGGTTTTGAAGGACTCATTTTTTCGGACGACCTCTCCATGCAGGGCGCCAAAAAAGAGGGCGGCGTGGTTGAACGGGCGCAGAAGGCTCTCGCCGCCGGGTGCGATGCACTTATTATCTGCAACAACCCAGCGGAAACGGATGAGTTGCTGCAGGGCCTTAAGTGGCAGACAACCGAAGCATTTGCCGAACGCTGGCGTCGTTTGGTGCCGCGTCCGACGGTCGGCGACCGCACAGACTTGGAGAATTCGGCGTTGTACCGGCGCTCGCTCGCTGATATGAAACTTTCCTAAAGGCGAAGATGCCCGGGGCTGCACGACGGCTGCCGGGCGTTTTCGTAAACAACATGATTATTGAATCGCTGCTTGACACGGATCTTTATAAATTCACCATGATGCAGTGCGTGCTGCATCAGTTTCCGGGGGCGGAAGTGGCTTATCGGTTCCGCTGCCGCAACGTCGGAGTGGAACTCGGACCGTATGCGGACGAAATCCGTGATGAAATCCATCATCTCTGCAGTCTTCGCTTTAAGGATGAGGAATTGGAGTACCTCGCAGGGCTCCGATTCATCAAAAGCGACTTCGTGGATTTTCTGAGTCTTTTCCATTTGAAGGAAAAGTACATCACCGTCAAAGCGGATTCGGAGGCGCCCAACGGTATCGACATTACGATCGAAGGCCCGTGGCTGCATACGATTCTTTTTGAAATTCCGGTGCTCGCGATCGTGAACGAGGTGTATTTCCGGCACAAGATGCCGGTTGCGGATGAGAAAGAAGGCATGAAGCGCCTGCGGGCAAAAATTGACCTCATCCGCAATGAACCTGACAACGACAACCTCAAAATTACGGACTTCGGAACCCGTCGCCGTTTTTCCCGCGCGTGGCAGACGACGGTGACGGAAACGCTCATTCGGGAGTTGGGACGGGAGAAATTTGCAGGTACGAGCAACGTCGATCTCGCGCGCCGTTACGGACTCATCCCCATCGGCACGATGGCGCACGAATACCTGCAGGCCTGCCAGGCATTGGGGCCGCGGCTTCGGGACAGTCAGGTTTACGGGTTTGAGATGTGGGCGAAGGAATACCGAGGAGATTTGGGAATTGCTTTGTCCGATGTTTACGGGATGGACCCTTTCCTCAAAGACTTCGACATGTTCTTCTGCAAGCTCTTTGACGGTGCGCGTCACGATTCAGGCGACCCCTTCCTTTGGGGCGAAAAGATGATTGAGCATTACCGCCGCAACAAGTGCGATCCGCGTGGCAAGACGCTCATTTTCTCGGATGCACTGACGGTACCGCGTATCATCAAACTATACCGGCGCTTTAATCATCGGATCGGCGTGGGTTTCGGCATCGGCACGAACCTCATGAATGATCTGGGGCCGGAACCCTTGAACATTGTCGTCAAGATGATCCGTGCCAACGGTCAACCGGTGGCCAAAATTTCGGATACGCCCGAAAAGGGCATGTGTGAGGATCTGACGTATCTGGCGTACTTAAAGCAGGTTTTCGGGATTCCGGCCTAATTCTTTCGGCGGAAGGGCAGTATTTTTTAAGAGGAACTGCCGCTCTTTTCGCTAAAATCGACCGATCATTCAACGGGACGCTCCCAGGGTGTTCTTCTTTTTACGTAGGAAACGGGGTTTTATTTTGCTCAAAAAACTCGCTTTGGTTGCCGCGGCGGCCGCGTTGCCGGCCGTGAGTCAGGCAGCTTCTTTAAACGGGGCGAATCTGTCCCTGTGGTGGGCACTGCCCTTTGCGGGCATCCTGCTCTCGATTGCTTTGTGTCCGCTTTTCGTGCCGGCATTTTGGCATCATCATTTCGGCAAAGTGGCTGTTTTCTGGGCCGTGTGCTGCGCGGTGCCGCTTTATATGTCGGCCGGTGTTTCAACGGCGACGGGCGCGATTGCGCATGCCATCTTGGGTGATTACATCCCGTTCCTTCTGTTTGTGGGAGCGCTTTTTGTCGTCGCGGGCGGCATCCACATCAAGGGAAGCTTCGTCGGAAACCCCGTCGTGAATGCGGCGTTCCTGTTGATCGGTGCGTTCTTCGCCAACCTTATGGGGACGACGGGCGCGGCAATGCTGATGCTGCGCCCTTTGATCGCCGCGAACGAAAACCGCCGTTACAAGGTGCATACCTTCATTTTCTTCATCTTCATCGTCGCCAACATCGGCGGTTGCCTTACGCCTCTCGGGGATCCGCCCTTGTTCTTGGGCTTTTTGCGCGGCGTGGATTTCTTCTGGACGACGGTGCATCTTTTGCCGCCGCTCCTCTTGGTGCTGGCCGTCCTGACGTGCATTTATCTTGCGATCGACACATATTTCTATAAGAAGGAAGTGGCGGAAGGCTCTTTTAAGCTTCCGACGGAAAAGGTGCCTTTCGGTATCGACGGTGCGGTGAACTTCTTGTGGCTTGCGGGTATCGTGGGCGCCGTGCTGATGAGCGGCATCTGGAAGAGCAACGTGAGTTTTGAAGTCCTCTCCGTGCATCTCTCGCTCCCCGGCCTTGCGCGTGATGCGCTGTTCATCCTTTTTGCGGTGCTCTCTCTCGTGACGACGCCGAAGATTGCGCGTGAAGCCAACCAGTTCAACTGGGATGCTATTTTGGAAGTCGCGAAGCTCTTCTTCGGCATCTTCATCTGCATTGTGCCGGTATTGGAAATGTTGCGTGCGGGCGCAGCGGGCGCCTTTGCGCCGCTCGTCGCACTCGTAACGAATGAAGCCGGGGAATTCAACAACGTCATGTTCTTCTGGCTGACGGGGACGTTGTCGGCGTTCCTTGACAACGCGCCGACTTACTTGGCGTTCTTCAACCTTGCGGGCGGTGATCCGGCCTCTTTGATGACGGAACATGCAAGAACGCTTACTGCGGTGTCGATGGGCGCCGTCTTCATGGGGGCCGTGACCTACATCGGGAATGCTCCCAACTTCATGACGGTGTCGATTGCCAAGGAACGCGGCATCAAAATGCCGAGTTTCTTCGGGTACATGCTGTGGTCGGTGGGGATTCTGTTCCCGACCTTCCTCGTCATGGATTTCTTATTCCTCTAAAAGGAATGGAAAAATACGGCAATGACTAGATTTTTGGTAAAATAATTCGAAAATTTTCCGCCATCGCCGGGGCTTCTAAGGTAGAATACTTAGAAGAGATAAAGAAGGCCGCTTGGACAGGGATTGCTGAGATCCTGGTTCAAGCGGCTTTTTTCGTACCTTGAGATAAGCAGTATTCGATTCATCCTCAACGGAGCTCGGGGCTCGGGAGGCACAGTATGCAATACGGAATGAAGTTGGCGGCGGCAGGGGTTTTGGCGGCTTTGGCGGGGCCTACGTGGGCGGGGACCGAGCCTTTGCCTGGGGGTGACTTGCATTGGGAGTGCCCCTCCGAAGGGTGTTCAGCAGATACGCTGGTACGGTTTGAGGCTGCTAAAGAGGTTGAGGGGGAAACAAATCTGTCACAGTTGTTGGTGGTTGGAGATGGTCTGGTTCTCGGTAAGACCGAAGTAGGATGGCAGAGCATAAAAGGCGTTGATGATCTGTTGCTTTACGGGCGCAATATTGAAATTTATGCTGCGGAAACGGATATTCGGCGCTTGCTGAATGTTGTCGGCAGTGCTCGCTGGAGTGGATCACCGGCGACCGTGATGCACCATATTGAGACGATTTCATTTAACGGCGAGTACGGCACAGAAGACGGAAAGGTCATCTGTAATCAGTTGGACTTGACGTCGGGATTTACTGCAGCGGAATCCGTAGAGTGGAACAGTAACGCCGTATTGCAGCTGCATGGATTTAATCCGCAGCTAACCGGAAGTGCAGTCGGAAGCGGAGCTACGTTGGCGGTCAAGAATTTTGCAACGTGGGGTACGTCCGATACCCCGACGATGACGGTGAAATTGATTGGCAACAGTACCATGGTACTGGGAGGCGGGGCGTACGCTCGGTATGCCGGACAAGGTGTCGCCGGAGTGAAGCGTCTGAAGTCTTTAATTACCGATGCTGCCATCCAGGGCCAAGCCGAACGGGCAACCTTGGTGACGACGTCTCCTGCGATCGACGGCTTGACTGATGGCGTTACGATTGAAGTAGGGACTACTGGGACGTTGCCTGAAAGAGATAATGCATCGGATATGTCGCCGCGTGTCGTCATCGGTTCTCAGGGGCGTTGGATTCTTTCTTTGACGCAAGACGAGGCAGACACCGTTGTGCTGGCGGGTACGGAAACCGGTTCGGCCAATGTTGAGGCTTTGTCGGGGGCGGAGCTTCTTCTTACGGGGTGGGACGGCAGCGATTTCACGGTGCAGCTTGACGAGTCGTGGAACGGTCAGCAGATTTACTTGGCTAACAATCTTTTTTTGGGAAGTGCCTCCGTCAATAACGGTACTCTGACGCTTCAGCACCGTTCATGGGGTGACATGCGGGGACTTGCTGCCAAAGAAATTGTCGACGAAGCAGAAGAAGTGTTCTTGAGCCAAGGTGAGGGAGCCGTCACCGATATCGGGCGACGTTATTTGGCAACGGTCATGCAGCGAATTTCAACGGTACAGAGCGAGCTTGTTACGGCAAACGGCATAGATGAAACGGTCTTCCTTGTTGGTTCTTCCGGTCTTTTGACGTCGGCGGATCGTTCGCACCGGCGGCTGCATTTCGGTTTGCTGGAGCACGATCCTGAGATGGAGACGTCGGACGACGACACCTACTGGTGGGCGCAGGTGTACGGCGGGCACGGTTCGATGGATAAACTGCGCTCGGGCTCCGATTGGGGCTACAAGGAAGACTTCTACGGTGGAACGCTGGGGGCGGATTGGCGCTTTGCGTCGAAGTGGATCGCGACCGCGGCGTTTTCAGGAGCGACGTCGGATATCGATACCACGGGAAGTAACAGGGGCTCAGACGCGGAGTCTGGCTCGCTCACCATGGCGGCGGCCGGTGCTTCCCTGACGTATCTCGCCAACGACCGACACCGCCTGCATGCGGCGGTGACGTATTCGCAGACTCAGGGGGAAGCGAAGAAAATCAGTACGGAATACCGCATGAAGACGGAACCGGATTTCCGGATGCTGTCGGCGGACTTGGGTTGGAGCGCGCATTACGCCGTCGCGGATAACCTTCAGGTGAAGCCGTCCGTTTCCGTCGGAATGGATACGGGACGCATGCGTAAGGGCGACATCACGCTTACAACTCAGGACGGAACCAATTCCGGTGTCGGTTTTGTGCAGACGACGGACAACCGTCGGATGTGGCACGTGAAGGGACGGTTGGAAACCTCCGGCAAATTCAGTGTTTGGCGCTACAACGTGGAACCGGGGTTTAATGCCGGGGTGACGCTTTATGCCGGTGACACGGATTGGCGAGTGGCTTCGCGTTTGGCCGAAGGGACGGCGGTTTCAACGGAAAAGTTTCATGCCGTGGGGCACTGGAACCTTTCGGGCGGACTCAGCCTTCGAATTTCCGACGTGGGGCACGAACCCATTATGGAAGGCGGTATCTTCGGTTTCGGTGCCAAGGACACCGGAAAGTCGCGGGCCTACGCTTGGATTTTGGATTTGTCCGCAACGGCGGAAACGGGCCCCTACGGCACGGAGGCCGCGACGTTCGGCGTGCGGTACCGAGAACTCTTCTGACGATTTTGGTCACAACTCCGTCAGGGCTGATTCGAAAAAGACGCAGTCCCGCCATTAAAATAATCTCAACAAGAAAGAGGATCGCGCCGGTTCACAGAGGCCGGCGCTCTTAGGGACAAGAAAAAAGAATGACCGACACGAATCAGACCGAAAAAGAATCGGCCGTTATCGAAGGCCGGGCCGATTGGCAGCTTGCCCGCCGGTTGGTGGAGCCGCTTTATCTGAATCAGAAGCTTTACACGGGGGAAGACCGTTTGGCTCACGCCGACGGCATGGCGGAAATACTCCGCGGCGTGCGCGAAGATGAAGAATTGATCTGCGCTGCGTACCTCTTCAGCGTAGCGGACTGCGTGCACGATTCGGAAGACTGGATTGAGAAAACGTTCGGCAAAGTCGTCTTGCAGCTCGTGACGGATCTGCAGCGGCTTTCGGCCGTGAGTCAGCGGGCCCGCGGCGGCAGCCGGGAGGCGGATGCGACGTATCAGCCCGAAGCTCTGCGACGGATGCTGCTCGCAATGTGCCATGATCTGCGGGTGGTGGTGCTCCGTTTGGCGAGCCGCCTGCAGACGCTGCGCTGGTTTGCCGCTTCCGGGGCGCCGGGCTCGGCAGACTACGGTCGCGAAACGTTGGCGCTTTATTCCCCCTTGGCCAACCGTTTGGGTATTTGGCAGATGAAGTGGGAACTCGAAGACCTGTCGCTGCGGTTTACGGAACCCAAGATCTATAACGAAATCGCCCGGGAACTTGATGAATCCCGCGAAGAACGCCTGAAATTCATGCAGGACTGCGTGGATCGGATCAAACTTCTCCTGCGGGAGGAAAACATTCAGGCCGAGGTGAGCGGACGTCCCAAGCACATTTATTCCATTTATAAGAAGATGGTCCGCAAGCATCTGCGGTTTGATCAGCTTTTTGATATTCGGGCCATGCGCATCATCGTCGACACGGTGGAACACTGTTACGAGGTGCTGTCCATCGTGCAGAAGCACTTTACGGTGCTCAGTAAGGAATACGACGACTACATTGCACACCCGAAGCCGAACGGCTATCAATCGCTGCATACCGTGGTGACTGATCCGTCGGGTAAGCCTGTGGAAATTCAGATCCGCACGCGAGCGATGCATGAATTCGCCGAACTCGGCGTGGCGGCGCACTGGCGCTATAAGGAAACCGGCAACTCCAACAAAGACAAGGGCGCGGAAGCCGAGGAGCAGCGCGTGGCGTGGCTGCGGCAGATTTTGGCGTGGCACAGCGACGTGGAACCTCCGAAGAAGCCGGGGCTTGAAGATGACCATGTGTACGCGCTGACGCCGCAGGGTCGCGTGGTGGAACTGCCGGGGGGCGCAACGCCGATTGACTTCGCGTATCAGGTGCATACTGAACTCGGTCACCGTTGCCGCGGTGCCAAGGTGAACGGGGTGATGGTGCCTCTTAACACCAAGCTCAAAACCGGTGAAACCGTGGAAATCATCACGGTGAAGGAGGGCGGACCGTCGCGCGACTGGCTCAATCCGGATTTGGGGTTTGCGGTGAGTCCCCGTACCCGTACCAAGGTGCGTCAGTGGTTCAATGCTCAGACGTTGGCCGAAATGATGACGGGCGGACGCGAGAAACTTGACCGCGAATTGGCGCGTTTGGGCAAAACGTCCGTGAAGCTCGAAGACCTCGCCAAACGCCTGGGGTACGACGACGTCAATGAACTCTGCGTCGCCTTTTATAAGGAAGAACTCAGCGGCCGCTCGATTGAACAGGCCCTGCAGCCGCAGCGTCCGGAACCGGAAAATGAACCGAACGTCGTCGTACGCTCGACGCAGAAGGTCGGTAAGGACAACGTGCTCGTGGTGGGAATGGGATCGCTTTTGACGCAGCTCGCCCGTTGCTGTCACCCGACGCCTCCGGACGAAATCGTTGGCTTTGTGACGCGCGGCCGCGGCGTGACGATTCACCTGATCGATTGCCCGAACGCGAAGAACCTTGCTGCCAATATTCAGGAACGCATGATCGAAGTGAGTTGGGGGACGGTGAAGGATGCGGTGTACCCCATCGATATTTTGGTGGTGGCTCGTGACCGCTTCGGTCTGATCAAGGATATTTCCGAAGTCTTCATGCGCGAAAAACAAAACATTATCGGGATCAATACGATGAACGTGAAGGGGGATGCGCACATGCGTTTTTCAGTGGAAGTGCACAATTCCGAGGAAATTCACCGGGCGCTCGCGGCACTGCGCGAGCTGAACGGAGTGATGAGCGCACGACGTGCATAAACTCGCCAAAAAATCTTTTACGTAAAAACAACGATTTCGAGCAAGACAGTAAAAGAGATGCAGAGAAAATTTGCAAAATGGTAAAACCCTCTGTATAGTTCGAAGTCTCTCAGGCACGTAGCTCAGTTGGTTAGAGCATCACCTTGACATGGTGGGGGTCGTTGGTTCGAGTCCAATCGTGCCTACCAGATTTTTTTGGGAACGCAGTATGTGCAATCGTTTGTTGGTTTCTGAGACGACAAACACCCCGAGCGATTAAAGCTTGCGGGCGGCGCAGATTTCGTTCTCTGCAGAAAGTGCGACCCACGGGCCGCACTTTTTTTTGGTTTTTTTTCATCAATAGGTTTTCGTTTCCGTCCTGCCGTTGGGGGAGGAGCCGGAGCCGAAAGGAAAGGAGATCGTGATGATCACGGTAACGCTGCCCGACGGATCCCGCCGGGAGTATGAATCGGGTGTGACGGTTGCGGACGTGGCGCAGTCGATCGGTGCGGGGCTTGCGAAGGCGGCTCTCGCGGGGAAGGTAGACGGTAAGCTTGTGGATTTGTCCCATGCGCTCACCGCTGACGCTTCGGTGGCCATCATCACCGGCAAGGATGCCGAAGGGCTTGAAATCATTCGCCATTCGACGTCGCACCTCATGGCACAGGCCGTGAAGGAACTGTTCCCGGCGGCTCAGGTGACGATCGGACCGGCGATTGAAAACGGTTTCTATTACGACTTCAAGTTCGAACGTGCCTTCACGCCGGAAGATCTGACGGCGATTGAAGCGCGTATGCATGAACTCGTAAAGAAGGACATCCCGGTCGAACGCAGCGAAATGGATCGCGACGCCGCCGTGAAGTTCTTCAAGGACATGGGCGAACACTATAAGGCGGAAATCATCGAGTCGATTCCGTCGGGTGAAGTGATTTCGCTTTACCGTCAGGGCGACTTCATCGATCTCTGCCGCGGACCTCACGTGCCTTCGACCGGCAAACTCAAGGTCTTTAAGCTTATGAAGGTGGCGGGTGCCTACTGGCGCGGCGACAGCAAGAATGAAATGCTGCAGCGCATCTACGGTACGGCCTGGGCCACGGCGAAGGATCAGGATGCTTATCTTGAAATGCTTGCCGAAGCCGAAAAGCGTGATCACCGTCGCCTCGGCAAGGAACTGAATCTCTTCCATCTGCAGGACGAAGCCCCCGGCATGATCTTCTGGCACGCCAAGGGCTGGGCCATTTGGCAGGTCGTCGAACAGCTGATGCGCCGCGTGTATCAGGAAAACGGCTACCTCGAAGTGCGTACGCCTCAGGTGATCGATCGTTCGCTTTGGGAACGGTCCGGCCACTGGGCGAAGTACCGCGCGAACATGTTTACGACGGAATCGGAAAACCGTTACTACGCTTTGAAGCCGATGAACTGCCCGGGGCATATTCAGCTCTTTAATTCGGCGTTGCGCAGCTATCGCGACCTGCCGTTGCGAATCGGTGAATTCGGCCTGTGCCACCGCAACGAACCCTCCGGTTCATTGCACGGCATGATGCGCGTGCGCGGCTTTACGCAGGACGACGGTCACATCTTCTGCACGGAAGATCAGATTCTCACGGAATGCGTGGCCTACACCAAGCTCGTGCGTGAGGTTTATCACCTCTTCGGGTTTGATGACATCGCTTTCAAGGTGGCGACGCGTCCCGAAATGCGCATCGGCGAGGACGCCGTGTGGGATAAGGCTGAGGAAGCGTTGTTTGAAAGCCTGCGTCAGAGCGGCGTCGAATACGAAGTGCTTCCCGGAGAAGGCGCGTTCTACGGTCCTAAGATCGAATACCATCTGAAGGACTGCCTCGGACGCACCTGGCAGTGCGGTACGATCCAGGTCGACTTCCAGATGCCGGGGCGTCTCGGTGCGGAATACGTGGCCGAAGACAACTCCCGCAAGGTGCCCGTGATGCTGCATCGCGCGATTTTGGGGTCGTTGGAACGCTGGATCGGCATGCTGATCGAACACTATGCCGGTGCCATGCCTGTGTGGCTCGCGCCCTGGCAGGTGGCCGTGGCGTCCATTACCGACGCACAGACCGATTACGCCAAGGAAGTCGCTGATAAGCTGAAGGCGGCGGGCCTGCGCGTGGTGACGGATTTGCGCGGTGAAAAAATCAACTATAAAATCCGCGAACTTACCCTGCAGAAGGTTCCTTACATCGCCGTCGTCGGCGACAAGGAAAAGGCGGACGGCACCGTGAGTATTCGTGCTCGCGGCGGCCGCAACCTCGGTGTCATGCCGCTGCAGGCATTCATCGACCGAGTGGTCGATGAGGACAAGCGCCGCGTCAACAAAGACGAGTAAACGGCTCTTTTATCTGTTGCATGGGGTGCTCTAAGGTGCCCCGTGCCTCAACTTTTTTGGGAGTAGTGTCATAGCTCAAGATCGCAATCACCGGATCAATCATGAGATCCGGGTTCCCGAGGTTCGACTGACCGGTGTGGACGGTGCTCAGATCGGCATCGTTCGTACGTCTGAGGCGCTTCGCATGGCCGAAGAAGCCGATGTCGATTTGGTTGAAATCGCCCCGAACGCGCAGCCGCCGGTGTGCCGCCTGATGGACTACGGTAAGTTCCGTTATCAGGAGCAGAAGAAAGCCCAGGAAATGAAGGCGCGCCAGAAGGTTGTGCAGGTAAAGGAAGTCAAATTCCGTCCCGCCACCGATGAAAACGACTATCAGACGAAGCTGCGCGCACTGCGCCGCTTCCTGGGCGACGGTGACAAGGCGAAGGTGACTCTGCGTTACCGCGGCCGCGAGATGGCGCACCAGCAGTTGGGTGCCCAGATCATGGACCGTATCCGCACCGATCTCGCGGAGGAAGCTCAGATTGAGCAGAATCCGAAGATGGAAGGGCGCCAGATGATTATGGTGCTGGCCCCGAAGAAAAAGAAGTAAGTTTTGTGTATAATCACGGACTTTCTCAGAGCGGCCGTTAAATTGAGCGGTCGCTTTTAAAAAGTCGGGGCGGGCATAAGCGAAGTGTTTCCCTTTGAGAGACCGCCTGATGTTCCGACAAATCAGAAGGAAAACGGCAAATGCCGAAGATGAAAACTAAGAAGGCTGCGAGCAAGCGCTTCAAGGTCCGCGCCGGCGGTTCCATTAAGCGTGCTCACGCCACCAAGCGTCACATTCTCACCCATCGTACGACGAAGAACAAGCGTCACCTTCGCGGAATGGTCACCATTCACGAATCCGACAGCAAGTCCATCCATCGTATGCTGCCTTACGCGTAATAAGGGAGGGAATAAAGAATGCCTCGCGTGAAACGTGGTGTGACGGCTCGTGCCCGTCATAAGAAGATTATCGCCCTTGCCAAGGGTTTCCGTCTGCGCCGCAACAATGTGTTCCGCATTGCCAAGCAGGCCGTCATGCGTGCCGGTCAGTACGCTTACCGCGACCGCCGCGACAAGAAGCACGTCTTCCGTCGCCTCTGGATCGCGCGTATCAACGCTGCGACCCGTGCCAACGGTATGACCTACAGCCGTTTTATGAACGGTCTGAAGAAGGCGGATATTGCTCTTGACCGCAAGGTGCTCGCCGACATGGCTGTGTTTGATAAGGCCGGTTTCGCCGCCCTCGTCGAACAGGCCAAGGCTGCTCTGGCTTAATTAAGCCGGACGGAGCGGGCCGGTTTCGCAGAGATCGGCCGCCTCAGAAAGGGGTTCAGCTGAGTGTTTTCATTGCAAAGCACGTGCTGAGCCCTTTTTTTTGCTGAAAAAATTTTGAAAGAACTATTTGTTTTTTCAGTGTTTTTTTCTATAATCAGCGATCCTTTTCGAGAAGAAGGCGAAATCCGTCGGCGGGGGCTCACTAAAAGAGGCTGGGCGTCGGATTCGTCGGTATGAGTCAAGATGGACGAATTAGAACAATTGATTGAATCGGCCAAGGCCGATTTTGCGGCGGCTCAGCAGCCGGCCGCGCTCGAAGACGCCAAGGCCAAGTACCTCGGTAAGACGGGCGCCGTCACGGTAATGATGAAGTCGTTGGGGAAACTCGCGCCCGAAGAACGAAAGGAACGCGGTAAGGCCATCAATGCGGTAAAGCAGGCGATTGACGCCGCGCTCACCGCACGGCGTGATGCGCTCGCGGCGGAAAAGATGAAGGCAAAGCTCGCCGCCGAAGCGATCGACGTAACGTTGCCCGGCCGTCGGATTCCGGCGGGTGGCCTGCATCCCGTGATGCGCACATGGATCCGGATTGAAGAAATCTTCCGTTCCATCGGTTTTGATGTCGCCGACGGTCCTGAAATTGAAAGCGATTGGTTCAGTTTCACGGCGCTTAATAATCCGCCCAATCATCCGGCCCGTTCCATGCAGGATACGTTCTACGTGGATCGCAAGGACGGCACGGGACTGCAGTTGCCGCTGCGGCCGCATACGTCTCCGATGCAGGTTCGCTACGCCCGTACGCATCAGCCGCCCATTAAGGTCATCGCCCCGGGCCGCACTTACCGTGTGGACAGCGATGCCACGCACAGCCCGATGTTCCATCAGGTGGAAGGGTTGTGGATTGGCGATGACATTTCGTTCACGGATCTGAAGGGCGTTTATTCGAGCTTCCTGCGCCGTTTCTTTGAGACGGATGATTTGATCGTTCGTTTCCGTCCGAGCTACTTCCCGTTCACCGAACCCTCGGTTGAAGTGGACATGGCCTTTACGACGGGCCCCAAGAAAGGCCGTTGGTTGGAAATCTCCGGCGCCGGCGAAGTGCACCCCAACGTGGTGCGCAACTATGGACTCGATCCTGAAAAGTACGTCGGGTTTGCCTTCGGTTCCGGTTTGGAACGTCTGACGATGCTGCGCTACGGCGTGGATGACCTGCGCCTCTTCTTTGAAGGCGATCTGCGCTTTCTGCGTCAGTTCAACTGAGAAAAACCGGATGGAGTAACGAAAGATGCTGTTTTCTGAAGAGTGGCTGAGAAGCTACATTAATCCGGATCTCACGACGGATGAGCTCGCTGAAAAGCTCACGATGGCCGGGTTGGAAGTGGAAGAAGTGACGAGCATTGCACCGGAATTTTCCGGTGTGGTGGTGGGGCACGTGCTGGAATGCGTGGATCACGAAAATTCGGATCATCTGCACGTCTGTAAGGTGGACGTGGGTGCGGGCGAAGTGCTGCAGATCGTCTGTGGTGCGCCCAACGTGCGCACAGGACTTAAGGTGGCCTGCGCCAAGATCGGCGCCGTATTGCCGGAATTCAAGATCAAGCGCGCCAAGATGCGCGGTGTGGAAAGCTTCGGCATGCTCTGCTCGCAGCGTGAGTTGGGCGTGAACGGCGACCACAACGGCATTTGGGAACTGCCTGAGGATGCGCCCGTCGGGGAAGACGTGCGGGAACTGATGCACTTGGACGACAAGCGCATCGAAATCAAGCTCACCCCCAATCGTGGTGATGCATTGTCCTTGGTGGGCGTTGCCCGCGACCTGCATGCAGTAACGGGGGCGCCCCTCACGCTGCCCGCGATGCCCGTGGTGCCCGCGACCTGCGAATGCCGAAAGGCGGTGCATATTGAAGCGCCGGAACTCTGCGGTCGTTTTACGGGTCGTGTGATTCGGGGGCTCAATGCCAAGGCGCCCACGCCTCAGTGGATGAAGGATCGCTTGGAAAAGAGCGGTCAGCGCTCGATTTCGGCGCTCGTCGACATTTCGAACTACGTGATGCTCGAACTCGGGCGTCCGACGCACTTCTTTGATCTCGGCAAGATTAAGGGCGACCTCACGGTTCGCTGGGCCAAGGAAGGCGAAAACTGCGAATTGTTGAACGGTGAAACTGCAAAACTTGATCCTTACTACGGCGTGATCGCAGACGAAAACGGCCCTGAAGCCATCGCCGGCATCATGGGCGGAGAAGCGACGTCGATTACGCTTGACACGACGGACATTTTCATTGAAGCCGCGTTTTGGTACCCGGTGAAGATTCAGGGGCGTTGCCGCAAGCTCAATTTCTCTACGGATGCGGCGCACCGCTTTGAACGCGGCGTCGATTACGGCAGCAATGCCGAACACATGCAGTACATTACGCAGCTTGTGCTCGACATCTGCGGTACGGCGGAAACGAAGGTGGGGCCGGTGGATGATCAGCAGGTGAATCTGCCGGAAACGAAGAAGGTGCGTATGCGTCCCTCGCGCTGCGTGAAGCTGGTGGGGATCGATATTCCTCAGGACTTCATGGCGCAGGCGTTTACCCGCCTCGGGTTTGAATTCGTGCGCGACGGCGAAGATTTCGTCGTGACGTCCCCGACGTACCGCTTTGACATCGAGATCGAAGAAGATCTCATTGAAGAAGTGGCGCGTCTCTACGGCTACGAAAAGCTGCCGGATCGCCTTCCGAAGGCTGCAGCCACGATGCTGAGTCCGGCGGAAGAAAGTCGCAGCAAGCATGACCTGCGCCGAGCCTTGGTGGCCCGCGGTTATCAGGAACTCATCAACTTCAGCTTTGTGGAAGAAAAGTGGGAAAAGGATTTTGCCGGTAATGACAAGCCCATCCGACTTTTGAACCCCATCGCGAGCCAGTTGTCCGTGATGCGCACCCAGCTCATTTCCGGACTCGTCGATATCCTGCGCTTCAACCTGAACCGCAAGGCCGAAGACGTACGCGTGTTCGAACTGGGTCGCGTGTTCTTCCCGGATGAAACCGTGGAAGACGGCCCCTTCTCCGTGAAGGGCGTGCGCCAGCCCAACCACATTGCCGGCCTCGCTTACGGCGACGCGCATACGGCGCAGTGGGGCGAAGCTGCCCGCAACGTCGATTTCTTTGACGTGAAGGGGGATGTTGAGGCGCTCGTTGCCCCGCTTACGGCCCGTTTTGAAGCGGCGGAACATCCGGCGCTGCACCCGGGACGTTCCGCCCGCATTCTCATCAACGGGAAGGAAGCCGGGTTTATCGGGGAACTGCATCCGGCGGTCTGCCATGCCTACGATCTTCCGAAGGCACCGGTGGTCTTTGAAATCGATGTAGACGCTCTCACGAGCATTCCGTTGCCGAAGCCCGCGGCCGTGAGCAAATTCCAGCCGATGCACCGCGACGTGTCGCTCATGGTGCCGGGCAATGTGACCGCGGCGTCGATTTTCGACGCCGTGGCAAAGCTCCGCGCAACGCGCGCCGGAGCCGTGATTGATGATTTCCGGCTCTTTGACGTGTACTGTCCCGAAGGTGCCGCGGAAAAGAGCATGGCGTTCCGCCTGACGTTGTCTTCGAAGACCGAAGAAGCGTTGGCAGAGGATGCGGCGGATGCTGCGGTGGCGTCCGTGGTGGACGTCCTCACCAGCCTCGGCTGCCGCCAGCGAGCCTGATGGATTATTTTTGAACCAACTTTTTAACTAGGAATAGGTTGTTATGAATCAGATTGACGCTTCCCAGGGTCGTTATCCGACAGGGCCTGCCAACTCTTCCACGCTCACGAAGATGAACTTCACGGAAGTTCTCTCCGACAAGATGGGGCTTTCCCGCTCGGAAGCCAATGCCGTTGTGGAAACGGTTTTTGAAGAAATCCTCACGGCGCTCGTTGCCCGTCGTGACGTGAAGCTCGCGAATTTCGGTACGTTCTCCACCCGTGACAAGGTGGCGCGTCCGGGGCGCAACCCCAAGACGGGCGTGCCCCACGTGATCGCCGCCCGCCGTGTGGTGACGTTCCTTGCGGCGCCCCATATGCGCGACAGCGTGGCGTCCTTCAAGGATCCCGAAGGGTTTGAACCCAAGGCGTAAGCCGTGAGTTTTTCCCGCCACAGAAGGAGCGATCTGCATTAGACTAAGGCACCTTCTGCGGGAGTGCACACCGAAAGCCGAAATCACCTGCTGCAGAGTGGTTTCGGCTTTTTGTTTTACACACCGCACATCGACCGCTTTTTATATTGTTGAGCTATGTATTCCCAGACTTTTTCGCTTGATGAGCTGTCACGCCGCTGCGATTTGGCGTCTTATATCCTGAGCTATTGGCAGATGCAGTTTCCGCAGCTGAGAAATGCGGATGGCAGCCTTAAGTCGGCCTTTACCATCAACGATGAAGCGTTGGTGATGCGCATTAAAAAGCTTCTCTACGTGGATCATCTCACGATTGAAGATGCTCGCGAGCGGCTTCTTGAAGAACGGGCGTTTCCCGTTACGTCGCTGCGTCCGACGGGGGTACTGAATTCTCAACCCACGCGGACGGAAACACCGACACCGCAACAGGCGGCTCACCCGGGGCAACCGACCCCCGCGGCGTCCGTTCAGCCCGTAGGGGCACCGGCTCAGACTGTTGCTCCCGCGCAGACCGCGCCGGCACCGCGCCCGGCAGAAGCTTCGCCCGTTATTCCGTCGGATCTGCGCAATCTCATGCAGGATGCCTCGCGCCGCGCGGTGGCCGAAGCCCTGACGCAGGCCAATCAGCGTTGCCAACAGATGTTGGCGGATCAAAAGACCCGCTACGAAAGTCTGCTCAACGGCGCTAAGGAACGGGCACAGGCCGCGCAGACTGTGGCCGACGGGAAGGTGGCGGCGGCAGAAGAAGAAGTACGTCGGGCTCAGGCGGCGATGCGTGAGGCGCAGGAACGCGCCGAAAAGATTATTCAGGAAGCACAGCAGCGTGCGGCCGAGGCCGAAGCCGCGGCAGAGGAGCGCGTGAAGGCAGTGCTGGCAGAAGCGGAAGCCCGAGTTTCCGAGGCGGCGGAATCGTCAAAACGGCATACCGACGAAATTTTGGCGCAGAAAAAGGCGGAGATCGAGCATCTGCAGGCGGTCTGTCGTCAGGCGTATGACGCGCTGCAGGCTTTGACGATGCCGAAGGTCTAAAAAGATTCTTTGTATATCAGTGACAAGTCCGGTAAGTCGTAAAAAAAATCGCTGAGGACTTGATTTCAGGAAGCGGCATCTATAATATTCGCAACTCGTTCGGGGCGTAGCGCAGCCTGGTAGCGCACTTGCATGGGGTGCAAGGGGTCGCGAGTTCGAATCCCGCCGCCCCGACCAGAAATTCCAGGGAAAGGAGATACTTCGGTGTCTCCTTTTTTTTGTCTGTTGAAGTTAACACGGCGCCGCAAAGGCACCGTTTTTGAAATCGCGAAGCGTCTGTTTCCCCCGCTTAAATCACGGCCAGTCGGTGTTTGCCGCCGTGACGGCCGCGTTGCATTTTTTTGGCTTGCGTCTGCCCTTCGATCCGTAGCCGCCGAGCCGTCATCGGATCTACCGTGAGCGGCGAAAGCACGTCGATTCGATCACCGTCGGAGAGTTTCCTGTCGGACTGAGTCCGATCGTTGAATAAGGCGGCTTCGGTGTCTGAGTTGAGACCGACGGCGGCGAGGGCGTCCGCGACGACGGCGTTCTTCGGGAGCGAAACCGTTTTTAACCAAGTTTTTTTCGTGTCGGCATCAATTCCGACGATATCGACTTGTATCATTCGCACTTTACGTAAACGTTGAAAAGGGCGGCATTATCCGCCTCGGATGTCGGACAAGAACTTTAAAGGATAACGCTGAAAGTGGCCGGACAAATTAAAAACAAACGGGCTTCCTTTGACTATTTCATCGAAGAACGATTTGAAGCGGGGTTGGTGCTCCGCGGGTGGGAGGTCAAAAGTGTGCGTGCCGGGCGCGCCACCATCAATCTGTCTCACGTCTACGTGAGAGACGGAGAACTTTTTTTGTGTAATGCACATTTCACGCCGGCCGATCAGGTCTGTACGCATGAAAAAACGGAAATCAACCGCACGCGCAAGCTCCTGATGCACAAAAAGGAAATCATGCGTCTCGTGGGCAAGGTGGAACGCTCGGGGTACGCCTTGGTACCGTTGGATCTGCATTTTAAAAACGGCCGGGTGAAGCTTGCGATGGCGTTGGGGCGCGGCAAGAAGGAATTTGAAAAGCGCGCCGACGAGAGTAAAAAAGAATGGAAGCGCGATCAGGAACGCCTTATGAAGAACGACATGACCAAAGGCAAGGCGCGTCAGAACTATAAGGATGTGTAGTCATGTTTAAGGCAGACACGAAAAAACTCGACGCGGCGTTAAAAGAAGAAGTTGTCGCGGAAACGGCGGTCTTTGACGGACGGCTGATGCACGTGCGTCGCCTGGAAGTAAGGCTTCCCAACGGCAAGCTCTCGACGAGGGAAATGACCCGGCACTGCGGGGCGGCTGCGATAGTAACGCTTGACGAACATCAACGCGTCGTGTTGGAGCGGCAGTGGCGCGCACCGGCGGGCGGTGCCTTCTGGGAAATTCCTGCCGGAAAAATTGATCCGGGGGAAGAGGCTTTTGCGACGGCACGCCGCGAATTGGAAGAAGAAGCGGGGCTCACCGCGAAGCGTTGGACGTTCCTCGGCACGATTCACAATGCGATCGGCTACAGCGACGAACACATTGAGATTTATCTTGCGCGCGAACTCACGGCGGGAACGGTGCATCTGGACGACAATGAATTTCTGACGCTTGTGAAACCCACGTTTGAAGAAGCGCTGCAGATGTGCCGCACCGGCGAGATTACGGACGTCAAAACGTTGGCGGGACTTTATTGGGTGCGGGATTATCTTGCGGGAAAACTTCCGCAGGCACTGGAATTAAGTGCTTTGTCGTAGAAAATTCTTGGAAGAGCCCTTGTAAATGCCGTATAATTATTGGTTAACCGCAGCTGGCCAAAGGCAGGTAAGACGCCCGTCTGCGTGACACATTTTTTTTTTGCCCAGAGGTAAAAAATAATGCGACTCCAGCAGAAAGCGCTCACGTTTGACGACGTGCTCCTTGTCCCGGCTTATTCTGAAGTACTGCCCCGCGACGTCGTTCTGAAGACGAAGCTCACGCGCGAAATTACCCTCAACCTTCCGATGATCTCGGCCGCCATGGATACGGTGACCGAAGCCAATCTCGCGATCGCGCTCGCGCAGGAAGGCGGTGTCGGCATTATCCACAAGAACCTCACGGCTCAGCAGCAGGCCGCGGAAGTGGCGAAGGTGAAGCGTCATGAGTCCGGCGTGGTGAGCGATCCCATCACGGTGGGCCCCGACATGCTCGTGGGCGACGTGATCCGCATGTGCCTTGAGCACAAGATCAGCGGTGTGCCCGTCGTCGAAGGCCGCCGGGTTCTCGGTATGGTCACCAACCGCGACCTTCGTTTTGAAACCCGTATGCAGGCGCCGGTGCGTGAAATCATGACGCCGCGTGAAAAGCTCGTCACGGTTCGCGAAGGGGCCTCCCTTGAAGAAGCCAAGCGTCTCATGCACGAAAATCGTCTGGAACGCGTGCTCGTCGTTGACAAGGATTTCAATCTCAGCGGACTCATTACGGTGAAGGACATCGTGAAGGCGACCGAGCATCCCAATGCCGCTAAGGACAAGGACGGCAAGTTGCTCGCGGGGGCTTCGATCGGTGTCGGTGCCGGCACGGAAGAACGTCTGGAACTCCTCGTCGAAGCCGGCGTGGACGTCGTGGTGGTGGATACCGCTCACGGTCACTCCAAGGGCGTTTTGGATCGCGTGACTTGGGTGAAGAAGAATTATCCCAACCTGCAGGTGATCGGCGGCAACATCGCCACCGGCGCTGCGGCCCGTGCTCTGGCGGATCACGGTGCGGACGCCGTCAAGGTCGGTATCGGGCCGGGCTCCATCTGTACGACGCGTATCGTGGCTGGCGTGGGCGTTCCCCAGATCACCGCGATCAGCAACGTGGCTGAAGCCCTCGAAGGCACGGGCGTTCCCCTGATCGCCGACGGCGGCATCCGTTTCTCGGGTGATATTGCCAAGGCTATCGCTGCGGGGGCGAACTGCGTCATGATGGGCGGTATGCTCGCCGGTACTGAAGAAGCGCCGGGCGAGGTGATTCTTTACCAGGGCCGTTCCTACAAGTCTTACCGCGGCATGGGTTCCTTGGGGGCCATGTTCAAGGGGTCGGCCGATCGCTACTTCCAGGACAACAACGCCGGCAATCTCGATAAGCTCGTGCCGGAAGGCATTGAAGGGATGGTGCCCTTCAAGGGTTCCGTCACCAACATCCTTTACCAGATGGCAGGCGGTCTCCGTTCTTCCATGGGCTACTGCGGCTGCCGCACGATCGACGAAATGCGTTCGCGTGCCGAGTTCGTCGAAATTACGGCGGCGGGTTGGCGCGAAAGCCATGTTCATGACGTGAAGATCACGAAGGAAGCTCCGAACTACCGTCAGGAACACTAACCTTTCGGCGGATTCACGCTAAACTGACGGCGCAGGTCGCATTGAACCTCCTGCGCCGTTTCGTTTTCTTAATTTTTAACTTTTCCCTATTGCCTCTATGCAGCACGATCGCATTCTTATTCTGGACTTCGGCAGTCAGGTAACGCAGCTTATCGCGCGCCGCGTGCGCGAAGCGCATGTGTACTGCGAAGTTCACGCCAACGATGTTTCCGCTGAATTCATTAAGGAATTCAATCCGGCCGGCATCATTCTTTCGGGGTCTCACATGAGTGCCTATGAAGAAAGCAATGATCAGGCGTCTCAGGCGGTGTTCGAAGCCGGCGTGCCGGTGCTGGGCATCTGCTACGGCATGCAGACGATGGCGCAACAGTTGGGCGGTAAGGTGGAAAGCGGCACGAAACGCGAATTCGGTTACGCGGAAGTCCGTGCGCACAACCACACGAAGCTCTTGGAAGGCATTGAAGACTTCAAGGGCGAAGACGGCGAAGGCATGCTGAAGGTGTGGATGAGCCACGGTGACAAGGTTTCCGAACTCCCGCCGGGGTTTGTGGTGATGGCGTCGACCCCCTCGTGCCCGATTGCCGGTATGGCCGACGAAAAGCGGCGTTTTTATGCCGTGCAGTTCCATCCGGAAGTGACGCACACCGTGAAGGGCCGTGAAATTCTGCAGCGCTTTGTGCTCGATATCTGCGGCTGCCGTCCGGATTGGGTGATGGAAGACTACATCACCGAAGCCGTAGAAATGATCCGCAACCAGGTGGGTAAGGATCAGGTGATTCTGGGCTTGTCGGGCGGCGTGGACAGTTCCGTTGCGGCGGCGCTCATTCATCGGGCGATCGGTGATCAGCTCACCTGCGTCTTCGTGGACAACGGCCTGTTGCGCAAGAACGAACGCGAACAAGTGCGCGACACCTTCCAGAAGAACATGGGCATGAAGCTCGTGGTGGTTGACGCCGTCGATCGCTTTATGGACGCTTTGGCCGGCGAAACGGATCCGGAAAAAAAGCGCAAGATCATCGGCCGCGAGTTTGTGAACTGCTTCCAGGCCGAAGCTGAAAAGATGACGGATGCGAAGTGGCTCGCTCAGGGTACGATCTATCCGGACGTCATCGAAAGTGCGGCCGCGAAGACGAAGAAGGCGAAGACCATCAAGAGCCACCATAACGTAGGCGGGCTGCCTGATACGCTGAAACTGAAGCTTCTCGAACCGCTGCGTTCGCTCTTTAAGGACGAAGTGCGTGAACTCGGCGTGAAGTTGGGACTCCCCGCGGAAATGGTGTACCGTCATCCTTTCCCCGGCCCTGGTCTCGGCGTACGTATCTTGGGTGAAGTAAAGCGCGAATACGCGGACATCCTTCGCGAGGCCGATGCGATCTTCATCGAAGAACTCCGTGCGGCCGGCTGGTACGACAAGGTGAGTCAGGCCTTCGTCGTGTTCCTCCCCGTAAAGAGCGTTGGCGTGATGGGCGACGGCCGTACCTATGAATGGGTGGTGAGCCTGCGCTCCGTGCAGACGAGCGACTTCATGACCGCCAAGTGGTCCGAACTCCCGTACGACCTCTTGGGGCGCGTTTCCAACCGCATCATCAATGAAGTGAAGGGGATCAACCGCGTGGTCTACGACGTGTCCGGCAAACCCCCTGCCACGATCGAATGGGAATAAGGACGGCGTGAAGTCGTTCATGCGGCCGGTCGGCGGAAACTTGGGTTCTGCGGCCGGCCGTTTTGTTTTAAGAGTGTCGGGAGTGTCGGGAAAATCCCGAGGAAAGCGTTTTCTCGTCACGGGATTTACCCTTAGGGTGACAGGAAACCGTGATGTCGCGGTAAGACTTGAATTAGGTTGAGGGAGAATTGATTTAACGCTGAAAAATTTCGGTGGAAAACGGCGGCAGCGTGATTGCCTCCGCTTGACACCCCCGGCTTCGGGCTTTATCGTCCAAAGCATTGTCCGGTCGGATGAATCGATTTTCTCCATTTCCCCGGTGGTTGGCTTTCTGCGTGTCCGGTGCCGTTTTTCAAAAATGAGCGGCCACCGGCGGGGTACATTACGCAGAGAAATTAATTTGAGTGAGTTGAATTTATGACCATCATCCCTCAGCATCTCGTGAAGCGCGACGGCAGCGTCAAGTCCTTTGATGCTTCGAAGATTACGGCGGCTCTGGTAAAGGCCGGACGTGCTACGGGGGAATTCGATGAAAAAGAGGCAGAAAAACTCACTCGGGAACGGGTGATGCCCAAACTTGAGGCTTTAAACTGCGCCACGCCCAACATTGAGAGGGTGCAGGATGCCGTTGAGCACGCCCTTTTTGAGGCCGGGCACTTTGTGACGCTGCGAAGCTACATCGTCTATCGTGAGCAGCGGGCGACGACGCGGGACGTCAAAAAGAGTTGGGTCAACGTGGAAAGTTCCATCAATGAGTACCTTGACCAGAGTGACTGGCGCGTGAATGCCAATGCCAATCAGGGTTACAGCCTGGGAGGACTCATTCTCAACGTTTCCGGCAAAGTGATCGCCAATTATTGGCTCAACTACATTTACACGCCGGAAATCGGGGCGGCGCACCGCAATGCGGATTTCCATATCCATGACCTCGATATGCTTTCGGGCTATTGCGCAGGATGGAGTCTGCGTACCCTCATCAACGAAGGCTTCAACGGCGTGCCGGGGAAGGTGGAATCGTCGCCTCCGAAGCATCTGACGTCCGCGACGGGGCAGATCGTCAATTTCTTGGGTACGATGCAGAACGAGTGGGCGGGGGCACAGGCCTTTTCGTCCTTCGATACGTATCTCGCGCCCTTTATTCGTAAGGACCGCCTGCCCTACGAGGAAGTCAAGCAGAGTATTCAGGAACTCATCTACAACCTCAACGTGCCGAGCCGCTGGGGGACTCAGACTCCCTTTACGAACCTCACGTTCGACTGGACGTGTCCTGAAGATTTGAAGTCGCAGCATCCGCTGATCGGCGGTGAAGAAATGCCCTTTACCTACGGGGAACTGCAGCCCGAAATGGACATGATCAATCGGGCGTACATTGAAGTCATGATGAAGGGGGACGCCAAGGGGCGCGTCTTCACGTTCCCGATTCCGACCTACAACATCACGCCGGACTTTGATTGGGACAGCCCCAACTGCCTGCCGCTTTTTGAAATGACGGCGCGCTACGGGTTGCCGTATTTCCAAAATTTCATCAATTCGGAATTAAAGCCCAACATGATCCGCTCGATGTGCTGCCGGCTGCAGCTCGATTTGCGTGAACTCTTAAAGCGCGGAAACGGCCTTTTCGGTTCCGCCGAGCAGACGGGCTCCCTGGGGGTGGTGACGATCAACTGTGCGCGGTTGGGGTACCTATTCAAGGGAAACGAGAAGGCGCTTTTTGAGCGGTTGGATTATTTGCTGGATCTCGCCAAGAAGTCGCTGGAAATTAAGCGCAAGGTCATTCAGCGCCATATTGACGAAGGGCTTTTCCCGTACACGAAGCGCTATCTCGGAACGCTGCGCAATCACTTCTCGACAATCGGTGTGAACGGCATTAATGAGATGGTGAGAAACTTCACCGGGGACACCGACGACATTACGACGGAGACGGGCCACGCGATGGCCGTGCGGCTTCTCGATCATGTTCGGGAGAAGCTCGTAGCTTTCCAGGCGGAAACTGACCATATGTACAACCTGGAAGCGACGCCCGCCGAAGGGACGACGTATCGCTTTGCGAAGGAAGACAAGAAGCGATTCCCGGACATTCTGCAGGCAGGCACCCCGTCGCACCCCTACTACACGAATTCGTCGCAACTTCCCGTGGGGTACACGGACGATCCGTTTGAAGCCTTGGAAATGCAGGAAGACCTGCAGCGGAAATATACGGGCGGTACGGTGCTGCATCTTTATATGAATGAGGCCGTGAGTTCTGCAGAGGCCTGCCGCGATTTGGTACGCCGGACGCTGACGCGGTTCCGTCTGCCCTATATCACGGTGACGCCCACGTTCTCCATCTGCCCGAAACACGGTTACCTCTCCGGGCGACATGATTTCTGCCCCAAGTGCGACGCGGAACTTATTGCGAAGAAATTGGCACGCCGCGTACAGACGGAGAAGGCGGCCGGTTAATCGCGTTAATAGATCGCATCAATCGGTTTTTGGGTTATAGTGGAGAAACACAAAGAGATAGGAGGCAACCATGGAAGCGGTTAAAACGACGGACGTGAAGTTGGAAGACTGTGAGCGTCAGCCTTGCGAAGTGTGGACTCGTGTGATGGGGTACCATCGCCCCGTGCAGTCCTTCAATATCGGTAAGAAGGGCGAATTCGAAGAACGCAAGTACTTTGTGGAAAGTAAGTGCGCGCCGCACACGAAGTAATGACGGATAAGAAGACTCTGACGATCCGCACTGAGGGGGACTTCGGTGCGGATTTTTTCGCGCCCGCCGAAGAGCTTCGCGTGGCGGCGGTGACGCCCTTTACGACGATTGACTTTCCGGGGAAACTCTCGGCGGTGGTGTTCGTGCAGGGATGCCCCTGGCGATGCGGGTATTGTCAGAATGCCTGGATGCAGCCGCGGGAATTGGCCGAAGGGCATGAAACGTGGCAACGGGTGACGGCACTTCTTTCGAAGCGTCGCGGCCTCTTGGACGGCGTGGTGTTTTCCGGGGGCGAGCCGACCGTGGATCCGGCGCTGCCGGCGGCGGTCAGGGTTGTGAAGGAGAGGTATGCAATGGCGGTGGGGCTTCATACCGGGGGCGCCTATCCGAGGCGGCTGAAAGCTCTGCTGCCGGACTTGGATTGGGTGGGGCTTGACGTAAAGGCGCCGCCCGAGGCTGAGGCTCTTTTTGAAAGTGTGACGGGGCGGCCGGGGAGTGCCCGACTGTGGCGCGAGAGTTTTGACCTGATTCGTGCTGCCGGTATTCCGACGGAAGTCCGAATGACAGTGCATCCGGAACTTTTGTCGGCAGCCGATATTGAGACCGCGGCCCAATGGTTGGCGCAACGCCGCGTGACGACGTTTGCCCTGCAGATTTACCGGCGGCCGCCCGGTGCGGAAAAAGCCCTGCCGTCCGTGGGGGCGGATTACCCGGGAGAAGCGTTGGAAAAGCACCTGAAGGAGCTTTTCCCGATGTTTATTCTGCGGCGCGATTAGTATTGCTTGCCGGTTTCGGCAAGCGTGCGGCCGCGCGGCGTGCCGTACGTGAGGGCGACGCGGCGGCTCACGGCAAAGTACAACGTCCAGGCGAGTGCCCAGCCGAAGAGTTCGAAGATCGAGAGTTCGGTGAGCGCTCCGTCAAAGTACCAACTCTGCAGTGCGGCGACGGCGGGGCCCATCAGCCAGACGAAGACGATGACGACGGCAACGGCCGACGGGGTGCGTTTGGCGACGAGCTGCCAAATAACGACCGCCCCCAAGATGAGGGCGAGCACCGTGGGGAGTACGGCGACGAGAATACTCAAAAGGGTGCCCGGCGACTTTTGATAGACGTAGACAAGTTCGCCCGAGAGGTAGCAGGCTTCCCAGAGCCCGCGCAGAAACCAGGCGACCTGCCCCGCCAAAAAGACGATGAGCCAACCGCCAAAGCCCGAAGTCAATTTTGGATGCTTCAGCGCGGGCGGAAAAGCCTTGGCCCATTTGACGAGAACCCAGGTCGGGACGGCGACGACAACGGCGATCAGAGCCAAGACAAAGAGAGTTTTGAGGTTCAGGGGATCAGAAAAAAAGGCGAGCAGGTGCTGCATGACGGTCTCCGCGTGCGCAATGCTTCAAAAAAGGACGAAACTTTACCGCGTCAGGAAAACTTCAGGGCTTCTTTTTTGAGAGCAGTTGTTTCAGGGGCGGCGTTTTCGATCCCGCAGGAGCAGTGACCGGTTTTGGCGTCTTCTTCAAGCCCCGTGAGAATGCCGCAGGGATGACCGTCGCGGTGGCCGGGACAGCGCAGGGCGAGCGCGAGGAGGTGCTCGCGAAGCTGCTGCAGTTCCCGGATTTTGTCACTGATCTTTTTAACGTGTTCCGCCACCATCACGTGAACATGGCGGCAGTCGTCGAGTTTGTTGGCGTCAAAAGCCACGAGCGCCGCAATGTCTTCCAAACTCATGTCGAGGGCACGGCAGTGTCGGATAAAGCGCAGCCGCTCCAGATGCTTGTCGCCGTAGATCCGGTAGTTGGACTGAGTGCGCAGCGCGGGGTCAATGAGGCCCTTCGCCTCGTAAAAGCGGATGGTTTCGACGGAAAAACCGGACTGGGCGGCTAATTCTCCGATGCGCATGACACGAAATTTCCCAAAAGTAGTTGCGGGGACTTGACCCTGAAGCGACTTCAGGGTTTTTAATCCTCATACATTAACAAAGTTCAGGGTTAAAAACCATGACGACAACCGCTCAGAAAGTCTTGCGTTTTAAGGTTCCGGCGATGGACTGCCCCGTGGAAGTTGGGGAAATCAAGGAGGCGCTCAAAAAGTATCCGTCGGTGACGGAGGCCGCATTTGACGTCATGAACCGGACGGTGGAATTGACGACGGCACTCACTGAAAGGTCAGGTGCTTGGCTCGACTTTTTCAAGAAAATGGACATGCCCGCCGAACTCGTGGAAGAAACGGTGAAGGGCCGCGCGAGAACGTTGACGCTTTACGTCGAAGCGATGGACTGCCCGGTGGAAGCGGCGGAAATTAAGGAGGCGCTCAAAGGCAATGAAACGGTGCTCGACATTGCCTGCGATACGATGAATCGGGTGGTGACGCTCACGCTGTCCGAAGGCCGGTCGGACATCACCGCGATTTTGGCGACCTTCAAGGCGATCAACATGCCGGCCGAAGTCGTGAACGACACGCAAGGCGCAGCGGAAACGGTCTACGTCATTGACAATATGAAGACGGATGCGGACGTTGAAGCCGTACTTAAGGTGTTGGGATTGGACGCCTCGGTGGACAAACGGCTGAAGTCGCTGACCGTCGTAACACAGAGTCAGCAGTCCTTGGCGCTCTTAAAGCGCCTTACCGCAGCAGGGTGGCACGCCAAAATTCGTCAGGTGAAGGAAGCCTCGGCGGAAAACCGGGAAGCCAAACTGCCTTGGGGGCGTTTGGGTGCGGCGCTCGTCTTGGCCTTTTTGGCCGAATTTGTGGATCTCGGCGTCATTCCTGCGCCGGAAAGCTGGGGCATTTGGTCGATGGCGGTGCCTGCGGCAGCCGCGATTTTGTTGGCGGGGTTCGGTACGATCAAAAAGGGCCTCCTTTCGCTTGTGCGCGGCGTCTTCAACATTACGACCCTGATGGCCGTCGCGGTGATCGGCGCCGTGATTCTCGGCAGTTGGTCCGAGGCGGCGATGGTGATGGCGCTCTATGAAATCGGTGAAGCGATCGAAGGCCTCAGCATGACCCGCGCCAAGAAGGCGATCCGTTCGCTTTTAAACGTTGCACCGACCGAAGTGGAAACGTTCGTGGACAACACTTGGGTGAAGGTACCCATTGCGTCCGTGCCGGCGGGTACCGTTTACCGCGTGGAACCCGGGGAACGCGCCGCGCTTGACGGCGTGGTTCTCGAAGGTACGGGCTCCATGGATGAATCCATGATTACGGGTGAATCGCTTCCGGTGCAAAAGACCGAGGGCAGCAAGGTGTGGGCCGGAGCTCTGGCGCTTGAAAGTACGCTTACGATTCGGGCGACTGCTGCGGCGCGTGATTCGATGAGTTCGCGCATCATTCGGGCGGTGGAAGCCGCAGAACAGAAAAAAGCGCCGCTGCAGCGCTTTGTGGATAAATTTGCCGCGCGCTACACCCCGGCCGTATTCGGTTTGTCGCTGGCGGTGATGATTGTCGGGGCGCTTGTGACCGGTGACTGGATGACGTGGATTTACCGTGGTTTGGTAATTCTCGTGATTGCTTGCCCCTGCGCCATCGTGATTTCGACGCCGGTGACGATTGTGTCGGCATTGGCGCTCGCAGCGCAGCGCGGTATTTTGGTGAAGGGCGGCGTGTATTTGGAAGAGGGGCGGAACTTAAAACACGTGGCTCTTGATAAGACCGGTACCATCACGCGCGGCGAACCGCAGTTTGAGTCGCTCGCACTGACGGGGACGGCGGACGAAAAGACGGTGTGGCAGTTGGCGGCGAGTTTGGCGGCGATGAGTTCTCACCCGGTGAGCCGCGCGATTACGGTTGCGGCCGAAGCCCGTGGGACGGAAACGGCAGTCGTGAAAAACTTTAAGGCGCTCCCTGGGTACGGCACGGAAGGCCGGGTGAACGGCTCTCTTGTTCGGCTCACCAATCTGCGGTGGTTGCGTGAGAAGAAACTCGCGGTGCCTGCTGTGGAAAACGCATTTGAAAAAGCACATGCAGCCGGTGAAACGGCGGTAGCGGTGAGCGATATGTTCGGCGTGGTCGGTGTTTTAGCGGTGGCCGATACGTTGAAGGCCGGTGCGGTTGAAGCTCTTGCCGCGATGAAGAAGGCGGGGTTGACGCCGTGGCTGCTGACGGGGGACAACCGCCGGGCGGCGGAAACGATCGGGCACCGCGTGGGGCTTGCGGACGCCAACATTAAGGCCGAACTCCTGCCGGAACAGAAATTGTCGACGGTGGACGCCTTGGAAAATGAGGCGCCGACGGCAATGGTGGGCGACGGCATCAATGATGCACCGGCACTTTCCCGGGCCCGCATCGGATTTGCCATGGGGATCAAAGGTGCCGACAGCGCGATTGAAGCCGCGGATGTGGCGCTGATGGACGACGACGTTGGCAAGATCGCTTGGTTCAAGCATTTGTCGGAACTGACGCACCGCACCATGGTGCAGAATATTGCCTTTGCTTTGTTGGTGAAAGCGGTGTTTGCCCTGCTGGCGATAGCCGGCCTTGCCTCGATGTGGATGGCGGTCTTTGCCGATACCGGCGTGACGCTGCTCGTCGTTGCCTGGGGAATGCGGCTGATGAAGGCCGGCAGCACGGTGGATCGGCTCGCAGCTTAAGTGCGTCAAAGCGGAAGAAGACGGGGCGGCTTTCCGACGGGGAGACCGCTCTGAATGTTGCGTGCGGCTTGCGTCGACTGCTTTCGTGCGGGACAATACCCGGGCTTGTCATCCGAACCAAAGGAGTCCGTTGTGGAACCGCTTTTCATCGCACAGACCGATCCTGAAGACGGGAGCCGTCCTCAGTACATTCTTCCCGCTTATGCCAATCGCCACGGCTGTATTACGGGAGCTACCGGTACCGGTAAGACGGTGACGCTGCAGGTGATGGCCGAACAGTTTTCCCGCATCGGGGTACCGGTTTTCATGGCGGACGTGAAGGGGGATCTCACGGGGATTTCCCAGTCGGGGACGTTGACGGAAAAACTCAAGAAACGCCTTTCGTCCCATGGGATGCCGGAACCGGAAATCGGGCCGTGCCCGGTGACGCTTTGGGACGTATTCGGCGAAATGGGGTCCCCTGTGCGCGCGACGATCGCGAGCATGGGGCCGCTTCTTATTGCGTCGCTTCTGAAGTTAAACGATACGCAGACGGGCGTCCTTTCAGCGGCCTTCAAATTTGCCTCGGATAAAGGGATGGATTTGACGGACTTGAAGGATCTGCAGGCCCTTCTCACCTTTATTGGGGAAAATGCTGCCAAATTCAAACTGGATTACGGCAATGTGTCGGCGGCGACGATCGGCGCCATTCAGCGGGGCCTCATGCAGCTGCAGGTTCAGGGCGGGGATCAATTCTTCGGCGAGCCGATGCTCGACATCACGGATCTGATGCAGGCCGTGGACGGAAAAGGCGTCGTCAATATCTTGGCCGCGGATAAGCTCATTCAGAATCCGATGCTCTATTCAACGTTCCTGTTGTGGCTTCTCAATACGATCTACAACACGCTGCCTGAAGCCGGAGACTTGGAAAAGCCCAAATTTGTGTTCTTCTTTGACGAAGCGCATCTTCTTTTTGACAACTGCCCCAAGGCGCTCACTGAGAAAGTGGATCAGATCGTGCGCCTCATCCGCTCCAAGGGCGTCGGTGTGTACTTTGTGACGCAGTCTCCTATTGACATTCCGGACACTATTTTGGGGCAGTTGGGCAACCGCGTTCAGCATGCCCTCCGGGCCTTTACGCCGAAAGATCAGAAGGCGGTCAAAAGCGTCGGGGAGACGATGCGGCCGAATCCGAAATTAAACATCACACGAGTGATTCTTGAACTGGGGGTCGGGGAAGCGCTCGTGAGTTTTCTTGATGAAAAGGGCCGCCCCGGCGTGACGGAACGCGTGTGGATCGCATCGCCCGGAAGCCGCATCGGACCCGTTACGGATGAAGAACGCAACGAGTTGCGCCGCACCTCGTTGGTGGCCGGGGTCTACGATCAGACCGTGGATCGCGAGAGTGCGTACGAAGCTGTGCAGAAGGTGAGAAGCGCACAGCAGGCCGCAAAAGAAGCCGAGGAACGCGAGAAGGAAGCCGCAAAAAATAAGAGCGGTCTTGAGGAATTTATTTTCGGTTCCACCGGGCCCCGCGGCGGCCATAAGGACGGTCTCGTGCAGTCGGTGGCGAAATCCATCGTGCGCGAGCAGACGAAAAAGGCCGTCAACAAAGGCTTGTCGAGTCTGCTCGGATCCGTGCTGAAGTCAATTTTTAAGTGACGTGCGGTGCGTGGCGGACTGTCGCTGCACTTTGCGCCAATCCCACGGGGCCTGCGGATTTTTATCCTGCCAGAGGCCCCGTTTCATTTTACGGGCGTTGTCTTCCGCGTGGCGGTAGGGAAGGCGCTTCGCGGCCGGGAGTTCTTTTTCGTAGGCGGCGTAGTACCAGGCAAGCCCCGACTTCAGAAGTTCCAAACCGCAATCCGTGCCGGCTACGGTGACGGTGCCTACCTGACGACCGTAACGATCCTTTTTGTGCGTGTCGACGACGGCGTGTTTCCCTTTGGCGCATGAAGTCATTTTTTCGCGGGCCCGTGTGCCGAAGGGCTGCCTTTTTTCCGGTGCATCAATGCCTGAGAGTCGGATGCGCACGGATTGGTTTTGCTCCGTGAGCAGCGTGACGGTGTCGCCGTCGGCGATATGAATGATGCGGCCCGTGAGGTGTTCGGCCGCGGCGGGTGAGAGAAGGCCGACGCAGAGAAGGACGGTAAAAAGGAGTCGCTGCATAAAGACAAAATCGGCTCCGGGAAGCGGAGCCGAAGAAATAAAAAAGGATGGTCAGAACGTGACGTGGTCGGGATCGAGCCCCGAGAAACAGGCCTGCGGCAGTTTGTCAAGCCGCGTCATTTCTTCCGTTGTGAGCGAGAACCCGAAAAGATCGGCATTTTGCTTTTGTCGCTCCGGGGTCATGGATTTGGGGATGGCCGCCACGCCGTGCTGCAGACACCAGCGTAAAGCCACCTGGGCGCCCGAAACGCCGTGGCGCTCGCCGATTTCAACGAGAACCGGGTGGTTAACGAGGGCGCCGCGGCCCAACGGAGACCACGCCGAAACCTGAATACCGTGCGTGCGACAGAAGTCAAAGGTGGCTTTCTGCATGTATCCCGGATGAAATTCGAGCTGATTCACCATCGGCATCACTTCCGCACGGGCAAGAAGCGGCACCAGGTGATGGATGAGAAAGTTGCTTACGCCGATCGCCCGCACGCGGCCGCGACGGTAAATCTCTTCCATGGCGCGCCACGTGCCGGAATTGATGCTCTGCCACGTCATGGCTTCACCGCGGGCGCAGGGCCAATGTATCAAGAAGAGATCCAGGTAACCGATCTGCAGCACGTCCATCGTGCGCTCGAAGGCTTCTAAGGTTTCTTTGTAGCCGCGGTCCGTGTTCCAGAGCTTACTGGTGACGAAGAGCTTTTCGCGCGGGATGCCGCAGGTTCGGACGGCTTCCCCGACGCTGTGCTCGTTGCCGTAGATGTGAGCGGTGTCGATATGACGGTATCCGATCTCAATGGCACTGTGAATGGCCCGAACGAGTCCGTCATCATCGGGCACTTGCCAGGTTCCGAGACCGATGCAGGGCATGGTGACGCCGTTGGCTAATTTAAAACCGCTTGCGATGGTAGGCAAAGCGTGACTCCTGAGGAAGGGATGTTTTTATAAAGTGAAGAGGATTGTAGCAAAGGAAAAACGGCGCCCTGCCGTAGTAAGAACCTGATCAATCGTTTGTAGGAGAATCCTCTCAGTGAAATATCGGAGGAAGTGAATTTTGGGCCTCCGTATAATGGAAAACCAAATACGATCGTCTGAAAGGGTATGTGTGCCTTTTCAAGTACTGCAGAGGAAGAACTATGGTTGTGCAGGATATCGTCAGTATCGGTGCGCCGCTTGCGGCGGTCGCCGTCGTGGGGGCGGGGTTTGTCTGGCAGATGATGCGTCGCCGTACCAAAAAGCCGCCGATGCCTTCCGTAGCCCATCGTGATAAGGCAACAGAGCAGCCCACGCCGAAAACGGCACAGGACAATGCGGAAACCAAATCGCAGGCCGTCCTTGATTTTGAAGCCATGGGACCGGGGCGCCCCCGGATGCTTGCGGTGACTGCGATGCGGGGCGACGCGACGGTGGCGGAAGTCTTTATTCAGCGCGCCTTTAAGATTGACCGGGAATATTGGCGGTCGCTCAACATCGGTTTTCATGATGCCCGGGGGTTGGACTGCCTCTTTGCCAACGTCAATAAACTCGCCTGGGTTCCGGAAAGTCCCTTTGAACGCCATATTTATGCGGTGTCGTTTTCGCCGGTTCTGGAAGAGGCTTTGAAGCAGGGGTATCACCCGCGGGCCAACGCCGTGGCATCCGATCTGCAGATCTGCGCCATCGACGGCGACGGCGTACAGATGGGGGAACCCATGCTGATGCCCGACAGTTCCTGGGGGCAGCCCGGGCGCGTGCATGCGCTGTGGTGTGCGTTGAATCCTACGGATAAGGAACATCCGCTCAAAAAGGAACTGGATGCGGAATTGGCGGTGTTGGGCGAACACGTTAAGGGCATCGTGAAATATGTGTCGGCGTTGGCGGCCCGCAACTGGCAGCTGCGCTTTAAGGAGCTCTCGGATTTGGCGGCGGACTATTGCCGGATCGGGGCGGAAACGGGGCCGGCCACGGAACGCAACCAGCGTATCGACGCGCTCGAAAATGTGGTGAACGCTTCGGCGATCCGCATTGACGCCGACATCGAAGACCGTGTGAACGTAATGAGAACCTTGGAAGACACGGATCATTCGCTGCAGTACGTCATGGCCTGCATCAGCGTGCGGGAAGTCATTGTGCGCGTGCGCCGTATTCTGTCGATTCTGCGCGTGATCGGGGGCGACACGTATGTGCACGAACTGCACGGTGCGGCGGAAATTGAAAAGGACATCACGGCGTTTCCGGACGTTAAACCCGTCATTGTGAAAGCGCAGCATATTGCGGAAGACGCGTTGAATCGCAATGCCCGCATCATGAACGAAGCGGAAATTCAGTTGGCCGGCGCCATCAGTCAGCATGCCCGCGAGTTAAATGATCAGCATGATGATTATTTGGCGCAGCTCACGGCCGACGTGCGGCGGGTACAGGAAGAGTTGGATCGCTGGATGATCAATCAGTCGCATCATCAGCGGTATGCCGTGCGTGTGAGTGACTCAGGGTATATTGAGGATATGTTCGTGCTCGAGCACTGAGAAAAGTCCTCGAACGAGACGACGACAGGTCAAAATCCTCCGCCGTTTTTTTTCTAATACAGAAATGAAGACGCCTCAGAATTCATCATTCTGAGGCGTCTGAATCCTGGCGGAGAAGGAGGGATTCGAACCCTCGAGACCAGTTATTTTTGATCTGCACCCTTAGCAGGGGTGTGCCTTCAGCCACTCGGCCACTTCTCCGCGAAGCAAAAAGTTCGGTTGTCCGAGCTCTTCTTCGAGGGAGCGGATATTACAGAAAAAGAGCCTCGAAGGCAAACGATTCGGAAAATTTTCTCAGGAGCCGTCTGATTTATCGGATGAAATAGTTGGTGTGTTGTCGTTTGATCGGGCGGTTGTTTGTGCGGCCCGGACCTCGCGTTCCTTTAGGCCTGCCATCGAAAACTCGCATCCGCACCACAGCTGGTTATAGAAATGATTGAGGCGGATCAATTCGTTTCTGCGTTCCTGCAGCCCTCCTTTGCGCCAGTTTTTGTCCCAGTAGGTGACGTTCTCATAAAGTGCAGCGGCGGCAAACCCGGCGGCATCCACCTGCTTTAAGTCTTTCCAGCGGCTTGAGGCGAGCGTCGTGGTAAAGCGCTTGAGACCGAGTTCGTGACATTTTTTTGCCGCGGCCGCAAGCCGCAGGTTAAAGCACGCCTGACAGCGGCGCCCGCGTTCGGGTTCAAGTTCCAGTCCTCTGACGGCTTTTCGCCATACGTCGTGCTCCCAGTCGCCGTCGATCACGGTGATGCCGCGTTCGCCGCAGTAGCGCGTCAGTTCGGCTTTGCGCTTTTCATATTCTTCCCGAGGAAAGATGTTGGGGTTGTAGTAGTAGACTGTGGGCTGAATGTCGTTATTCAGCATCCATTCAATCACCGCCGCCGAACACGGCGCGCAGCAGCTGTGAAGAAGCAGGGATTCCATCGAACAAAAGCTCCTGAAGAAAAAGCAATTTTTCTGACAAGGCTATTTACTTTAGCGCAAAACTGTGCAAAAATGAGGCCTTTCAAATTTCTGTGTTTGAGGATGATATGCGCCCTTAGGTTAGGACGCACGACTTGAGCACAATAAACCACCACCAACAAGCAAAGGATTAGGTGCTTATCAATGCCTACCATTCGCGTTAAGGAAAACGAACCGTTTGAAGTTGCGCTTCGTCGCTTCAAGCGCACTATCGAAAAGTCCGGCCTGCTCACCGAGCTTCGTGCTCGTGAGTTTTACGAGAAGCCCACGGCTGAACGTAAGCGCAAGAAGGCAGCTGCCATCAAGCGTCACTACAAGCGTCTTCGCAGCATGATGCTGCCCAAGAAGCTGTACTAATCGCTTTTTGCAGCAAGCATCGCCCGGCGGCGTTTATTACAATGCCGGTCGAAGAAAGCGGCCTCTCGGAGTTTTCTGGGCGGCCGCTTTTGTTTTCGGAGAAATGTGAGATGACTCTCAAGGAACAGATTACCGCGGACATGAAAGACGCCATGAAGGCGCATGACACCGCGAAACTTTCGGCCATTCGTCTTTTGCTCGCTGCGGTGAAGCAGCGCGAGGTGGATGAACGCGTGGAACCGACGGACGACCTCGTGATCGGGGTGATTGCCAAGCTCGTGAAGCAGCGTCGCGATTCCGTCGAACAGTACACGGCCGCGAACCGTGCCGATCTCGCTGCGAAGGAACAGTTCGAAATCGACGTGATGAATAAGTATCTCCCGCAGCAGATGTCGGACGATGAAATCAAGGCCGTCGTTGCGGAAGCCGTGATGGCGACGGGAGCGGTCGGCATGGCCGGTATGGGGAAAGTGATGGGCGTGGTGAAGGCGAAATGTGCCGGCCGTGCCGATATGGGGAAGGTGAGTGCGCTCGTGAAGGCGGCGCTGACGGCTTAATCCCCGCGAGTATCATTCTCCCCACGAGAAGCGGCGTCCGAGAAGTCCTTTCCCGAACGCCGTTTTATTTTCTGCCGGTTGATTTTTTGCGTACCCGTTTCTCATGATCCCTCAGTCTTTTATTCAGGAACTCTTAAACCGTATTGATCTCGTCGAACTCGTCAATAAAGTAGTGCCGCTTAAAAAGACCGGTAAGAATTTCCAGGCCTGTTGCCCGTTTCATAACGAGAAAACGCCGTCATTTAACGTCAATCCCCAAAAGCAGTTTTTCAAGTGTTTCGGATGCGGCGCTTCGGGAACGGCCATCGGGTTCGTGATGCAGTATGAGGGGCTCAATTTTCCCGAGGCCGTCAAACGCCTTGCGGATCAGGTCGGCATGCAGGTGCCCGCCGAGGATCCGAAGACAGCGGAACGGGAGGCCCGGGCTCGGACGCTCACGGATCGGATGCAGGTAGCGGCGGACTTTTATAAAGAGTCACTCAAAACAAGTCAGCGCGCTCAGGATTACCTCAAAGGTCGCGGCATCAGCGGAGCGACGGCGAGCCGTTACGGTTTGGGGTACGCGCCGGACGACTTTCACGGTCTGCGCAATGTATTCGGCAGTCAGTACGACGACGCGGAAATGGAAGAAAAGGACGGTTGCGGCCTCGTCGTCATCAATGACAAAGGTTACCGATACGATCGGTACCGCGGCCGCGTGATTTTTCCGATCCGCAATCGTCGCGGTCAGGTCATCAGTTTCGGGGCTCGGACGATGGTACCTGACGAGGTACCGAAATACATCAATGGCCCGGAAACGGTGATTTATCACAAGGGGCTGGAAATCTACGGCCTCTTTGAAGCATATGACGCCATCCGGAAAAAGGGGCGTGCCATCGTCTGCGAAGGCTATATGGACGTTATTCAGCTCGCTCAGGCCGGCTTTGAGGAAGCGGTGGCGGCGCTGGGAACGTCGATTACGCCGGATCACGTGCATAAGCTCCTGAAAACGACGGACAAGATTTATTTCAGTTTCGACGGTGACGGCGCTGGGCAAAAGGCATTGCGTCGGGCGCTTATAGCGGCGCTTCCGGTGGTGGGGGACTCGCAGGAGGTGCGTTTTGTCGTGCTGCCGCCCGAACACGATCCCGACAGCCTTATTAAGGCGAAGGGGTCTGAAGCCTTTGAAGCGGAAATAGAAAAAAGTCTTCCGCTCACGCAGTTTTTCGTGAAGACGGTTTCGGAAGGAAAGGATCTCTCGACCGGGGAAGGCCGCAGCCAATTTTTGGCGGAAGCCAAGCCCTTGGTGGTGAGCATGCGCAGTGCGCCTTTATTGCGGGTGCAGCTCTTATCGGAACTCGCGATGTACGCGCGGATGACGGCGGACGAATTGGCGCAGGCGTTCGGTATTGCGGCCGCGGAAGGGGACGGCTTTATTACCGGCCGTCCTGACTGGAAGCGGCGCCCGGGGGCTTGGAAAGGCGGTGCGAGAAGAACGCCTGCGGTGATCGAACCCCGGATCGGCGTCGCCGATATGCGGGAAAAATTACTGCAGTACTTTGTGAGCTATCCGTCGCTCACGGTGGAATTCGGCCCCCGTATTGCCGAAGAATTTACGGACGGGACCGACACGGTGGCGCAGGAGATCGTGGAAGTGTGGCGGACGGCCGCGGCCGACGAAGCGCATCCCGTGGAACAGCCGCAGCTGCTGTTGGAGATGCTGTCTTCGAGCCCTCATGCCGCTCATTATCGGACGTTGCTCACGCAGGAAATGGTGTTGGAAACGCCGTTGCCGGCGGCCCGTCAGGAAATTCACATGGCGCTTTGCCGTTTGGAAATCGATCGAATCAAGCGGCGGCTGCAGGAAATCGTGACGTCTCTCGAACCGGATTTGAAGCAGTATTCCGTACTCACGGTGCGTATGAAGGCCGTGCAGCAGTCCATGACGGAATCTGCGGCACTTTACGATCGCACGAGCGGGACCTCAGCGCTTTGATTCCAACAATATTTGACAAAAATCAAGTGATTGAGTTTTCTGTAACTGTATTTGAAAGTAAAACTGTGGGATAATCTACGAACTTTTGGCGCCCGCGTTTGCTACCGGAGCAAACACGTCCAGGAGACGAGCGAAAGCCGTCGGAGGCGGGGTGCTGACTCATTCAGTGTCGTACACACTTCTACACAGCGTGTCCCCAAAACGGACGGACACCGAGCTCGGCCCTTGGCTTAACGTGTGTTGCGGCAGGAAGACTGCGGGCGTCGGGTGAACGCGATTCGTACCGAGCGGCAGTGAAAACGTTATCCGGCAACTGACATTTATTCGGCGTGAAGAGGGCATTCTGAAGACGAAATGAAAAAGTTTGAGCGGGTTCTTCCGAACGAAGAGACCGCGCTTTTTCTATTGTTTTTCCCTTTGGCAACTTCCGTCCAATTCAGGCAGACACTATTTATACCATGGCAACGGCAAAAAAAGACACGAAAAAGACGATGAAGAAAGCGGCGGGCGATCCCATCATGGAGTGGCTCGAGAAGAATCCGCGCCTGCACGTGGAAAACGACATTGTGGTAACGGAAGAAGCCGGTAAGAAGGCGGTGAAAGCGAAGGCGGACAAACCCGCGAAGGTCACAAAGACGAAGGCGGCGAAGGCGGAAGCAAAGACCCCTGCTGCTGAGGTTGAAGCGCCGGCTGATGTTGAAAAGGGAAAAACCGCTACCGTGAAAAAAACGGTGAAAAAGGCGGTAAAGGCCGTCAAAAAGGCTGCAGCCGAGGTGACAGAAGCCGTGGTTGAAGCGGCGGAAGAAAAGAAACCCGCGAAAAAGACGAAGGCGAAAACGGAAAAGGCGCCGAAAGCTGTAAAGACCGTGAAGAAAGCTCCGAGTCGCAAAGCTAAAAAGAAGACCGACGACGAATTGGACGACGATGAAAACGCGCCGTTTGATGAAGATGCGGTTCCGGACGCTGATGACGATGCTGACCCCAACGAAGAATTGGCGAACTTGGAAGACCTTGATAAGCTCGCGGATTCCGTGGAAAAGGCGGAAGGTTCCGGCGTGCCGATGCCCGTGGAAGGCGACGATGAAGAGGGATCCGGGGGCGGCAATGGCTATAGTGCCTTGGTACGCATGGGGCGTCAGCGCGGTTGGGTGACGATCGCTGAAATCAACGATAAGCTCCCCGATAATGCGATCCGCACCGAAGAAGCACTCTCCGAACTCACGGATCAGCTGGGCCGCTTGGGCATTCAGGTCTTTGAAACCGCACCGAGCGAAGAAGACATCATCATGAATGAGCCCGTGGGGGATGATGACGACATCAGTGAAGAAGATGCCGCCGCCATGCTCACGCCCGAAGAAAGCGCCGGGCTTTCGAAGGATCCGCTGCGCGCATACCTGCGCGGCGTCGGGGCGCATAAGCTTCTGACCCGTGCGGGGGAAATCGAAGTCGCCAAATCGATCGAACAGTACACGGGCAAACTCCTGTCGGCGGTAATTCAGCACCCGATGGCCGTTGAAGAACTCGTGAAGCAGACGGAACTCTTAAAGAGCGATGACTCGGCGATCGACCAAGTGATCGACGGCTTTACGGACACGCAGGAACTCGCGGAAATGAGCGAGGACGGTGAAGACGCTAAGAACGCCGTGCAGACCGACATCGGTGCCGCGGCCATGACGAGTGAACAGTTGGACGAAATGAAGGATCGAGCGATCGAACTTTTTGCGTCTTGCGACAAGGAACTCGACGTGATCCGCAAGACCTTCGGCGTGAAGGGTAAAGAGAAGCAGTATGCCGCGGCCCGCGAACATATTGCTCAGGCGCTTGCTCCCGTGCGTTTTGCGGTGAAGGAAGTGATGCATCTTGCAGACCTCATCACGACGCACATGGACAAGGTAAACGATATCCTGCGGCGTCTGCGCAGCGTGATGGTCGAACGCGGCGGCATGCCTGTCGACATGTTCCTGAAGAACATGGGCGAACGCTGCATGGATAAGGGCTGGATTGACGAAGTGATCGCGTCTGGAGCGCCCTATTCGATCCGCATCAAGGTGAATCAGAACCTCATCAACCATTTGCAGGACGAGTTGTCCGAAGCCGAAAAGGCGGCGTTGCTGACGCTGCACGATCAGCGAGATCTCTCGCGCCAGATCAAGCTCGCGCAGACGAACCTCGCCAACGCCAAGGCGAAGATGATCGAAGCGAACCTCCGTCTCGTGATTTCGATTGCGAAGGGGTACGTCAACCGCGGGCTTGCGATGACCGACCTGATTCAGGAAGGGAACTTAGGACTTATGAAGGCGGTGGACAAGTTCGAATACCGCCGCGGCTATAAGTTTTCTACCTATGCGACGTGGTGGGTGCGCCAGTCCGTGACGCGTGCCGTGGCCGACTACGGCAACACCATCCGTATTCCGGTGCACATGACGGAGTCCTACAACAAGATCCGACGCGTGCGTCAGAAGATTCTGCAGGAAACGGGGCGCAATCCTTCGGATGCGGAATTGTCCAAACTCTCCCAGGTGCCGCTGGCGAAGGTGCAGATTCTCATCCAGGCCATGCGCGGGGTGGAATCGATTGATGCGCCGATCGGCGACGACGAAGATGCGCGCCGCATCGACTTTGTGAAGGGGGAAGAAACGGACGATCCGCAGGTGCGCTTCCTCAAGACCGCGATGGAAGGCGAAATTCAGCACTGCTTGTCCGAACTGCAGCCCCGTGAAGCTCAGGTGCTGCGCCTGCGTTACGGCATCGGCACAAACCACGACCATACATTGGAGGAAGTGGGCCAGGCGATGGGGCTTACGCGCGAACGCGTGCGCCAGATCGAAAGCGCCGCCATCCGGCGCCTGCGCAGTCAGGAATTCCAGGAACGTCTGCGTGACCATTCTGAAAACGGTTAGTCTCTGCGTCTGATTGTTTGAAGCCGCTCGTCGTCTCCGTGATGCCGGGCGGTTTTTCCGTAGGGAAACAGCCGTCGGGGACGATTGCGGCGCTTCGAAAAACTTTTTCACGTTTTCACCGGCGGGCGCTGAGAAAAAATTCCTAAAATGCCGCGCTCGGAGGACCGCCTTCGGGGCGTTTTTCTGCTACAGTCAAAAACTGACTTCAGTCTTAGTCCCGTTCCGTTTTTTGAGCGCTGTCACACCCATGGAACACTCTCTGCCGCTTATTTCGACCTTGGCCATTGCTTTTGGCCTGGCACTTGTTTTCGGGTATCTCGCCGAACGCGTCAAGATGCCTGCCCTTGTGGGGTACCTTCTTGCCGGCATCATGGCGGGGAAGAATACCTGGGGGCCGGTGGCGGACATGGAGGTGGCAAGTGAACTGATGGAAGTCGGCGTCATGCTTCTCATGTTCGGCGTGGGACTGCATTTTTCCATCGGCGACCTGTTGCGCGTCAAAAAAATAGCGGTGCCGGGCGCCGTTTTGCAGATGCTGTCGGCGACTGTCTTGGGTTCGTGGATGGCGCACGAATTCTGGGCTTTTTCAATTCCTTCTGCGATCGTGTTCGGGCTGTGCCTATCCTGTGCTTCGACTGTGGTGCTTTTAAAAGCCCTGGAACTGCAGGGGACGTTAAATACGATCGACGGTCAGATTTCCGTGGGTTGGCTCGTCGTGGAGGATATCGTCTGCGTCTTGATCCTCGTGCTTCTGCCGCCCTTTGCGCACATCTTCAGCGGGGAAGTGGCTTTCTCTTGGGCCTCAATCAGTTGGTCGCTTTTGGTGACGGCTTTTCAGGTGACGGCTTTCGTGGCGGTGATGCTGCTCGTCGGTCAGCGCTTTATCCCATGGGCCCTGATGCAGATCGCCAAAACCGGGAGTCGTGAACTTTTCACGCTGTCCCTTTTGGCGGCGGCGATCGGCATTGCCTACGGGGCCTCCATCGTTTTTCATGTGAGCTTCGCCCTGGGCGCTTTCTTTGCCGGTATGGTGATGCGGGAAAGCCGATATGCGCACCGCGCGGTCGTGAATTCGCTTCCGTTGCAGGATGCGTTTTCCGTGCTCTTTTTCGTGGGCGTGGGGATGATGCTCGATTGGCATATCCTCGTGGATGAACCGATGGGGGTGCTCACGGTACTGGCGATTATTCTTTTCGGTAAGTCGATTTCGGTTTTTGTCCTCGTGCATTTCATGGGCTATCCCCTGCACACCACGCTTTCCGTCGGTGCGGCCTTGGCGCAGATCGGCGAATTCACGTTCATTTTGGCGAGTCAAGCGATTACTTTGAAATTGATGGATCCGTCGGTGATGAGTCTTTTGGTCGCGGCGTCCATTCTTTCGATTGCCTTGAATCCCATCGTGTTTGCGTCTACGAAACCCTTCCGGCGCTTTTTGACGCAGCATTTTGCCTGGGCGCGGCGGGCGGCAATGGCGGTGGATCCGCTGTCGGTGCTGCCGCAGCAGACACCTCGTAAGCTGTTGGCGGGGCAGGTGATTCTCGTGGGTGAAGGCGTCGTGTCGACGATGCTGATGGAAAAACTCATCGAAAAAGACATTCCTTTTGTGAGCGTCGTGTCCACACCGGAAACGGCGGAAGAACTTCGTTCGCAGAACCGGGCTGTGATTCAGGGGGATCCCTCGGATCCGATGGTTCTCGTGCAGGCGCATATCGCGTCGGCACTGATGTTGGTGTTGGCGGCAAGCGACGGTCTTAATCTTAAGAAGATCGTCGATATGGCGAAACAATTGAATCCCGACCTCGAGGTGCTGGTGCGGGCCCGGGACAATGAGCAGGCTGCCGCGCTCAAACAAGAGGGCATTGAAAACGTCTTTAATGACCGTGAGGCGGTGGCCTTGAGTCTCGTCGGCGCCATTTATGAGCATTACGAAGGCGAAGACGAAGACGATGAACCGACGGACGGACACTGAGGAGGGTAAAGAATGACGATTTCTGCAGTATGGGTGTGGTTGATTGCCGCGCTGGTGCTGGGCGGCTCTGAAATTCTCACGGGAACGTTTTATCTTTTGGTGCTCGCTGTGTCGTGCCTCGCGGGCGCCGTTGCCGCCGGACTCGCTCTCGGTGCGGGCTGGCAGTTTTCGGCGTGCGCCGTTTTGGCGGTTGCAGGGTGCGGTCTCGTGCATCAGTGGCGGCGGGGCCGTGCGGATGAGGCAAGCGACAGGCTGCAGAATCCGGATGTCGGCCAGACGGTGACGATCAAAATGAAGGCCGATGGTACGGCTGAAGCGGCTTATCGCGGCAGTACTTGGCGCGCGGTGACAGAAGACGGCACGAAACTTACGGCCGGAGAAGCCGTCATTGTTCGGGTGGACGGAGCCCGGTTGGTTGTGCGACCTGTTTTCTAATATTTATCAACGATAAAGGCAGACGCTATGTCCAGTTTCCTTATTTTTTCCATCGTGCTTGCGGTCATTGCCGTAGCCTTCGTGACGCAGTGCATCAAAGTGGTGCCTCAGCAGAACGCTTGGGTGGTCGAGCGCCTGGGGAAATTCCATGCCGTGTTGAATCCCGGGTTGAATTTCATCATTCCCTTTGTCGACCGCGTGGCTTACCGGCACAGTCTGAAGGAAGTGCCTTTGGATACGCCGAGTCAGGTCTGCATTACGAAAGACAATACGCAGCTTTCGGTGGATGGGGTACTCTTTTTCCAGGTGACCGATCCGCAGCGTGCAAGTTACGGAACGAGCAACTACATCATCGCCATCACGCAGCTCGCGCAGACGACGCTCCGAAGCGTTGTGGGGCGGATGGAACTCGATAAGACTTTTGAAGAGCGTGACCTCATCAATAAGACCGTGGTGTCGGCGATTGATGAAGCGGCATTGAACTGGGGCGTCAAAGTCCTGCGTTACGAAATCAAAGATCTCACGCCGCCCGCGGTGATTCTGCAGGCGATGCAGCAGCAGATTACGGCAGAACGTGAAAAACGTGCGGTAGTGGCGGCTTCCGAAGGCAAGAAGATGGAACAGATCAACCTCGCGACCGGTGAAAAGGAAGCGGCGATTGCCCGTTCCGAAGGCGAAAAACAGGCGGCGATCAACCAGGCCGAAGGTCAGGCGGCGGCGACGCTTGCGATGGCGAAGGCTACCGCGGAAGCGCTGCAGAAGGTGGCGGAAGCGACGACGGCGCCGGGCGGCATGAACGCCGTCAATCTGCAGGTGGCGGAGAAGTACGTGGACGCGTTTGGTCAGATCGCTAAAACCGGGAGCACGCTCGTCGTGCCTGCCAACCTCGGCGACATGAGTACGCTCGTCGCGAGCGCCATGAAAATCATGGGGGGCGTGAAGGATGCCCCGAAACCCCTCGCTAACTAAGTAATCAGGAAGAAAAAATGACGGAACCGACCAACAATGTACAAAAGGGTAAAGACGAACGTCCGGTGCAGTACCTGGGGGACCCCGGGGTGATTTATTCCCTCTGTTTTTCCTGTGTGGAAGAACAGGCGGGGATTATGGAACAATTGATTTCAGGTGAAATGGACGCGAAGGAAGCTGCGCAGGCCCATACTGATATGGCGGGAAAATTAGCGGCCATTCTCTGCGGGCGGCTTCCGGAATTCTTTGCCCCGGCCGAAGGCTGGAACGGTGACGCGATCGGCTGTTACTTAAAAGGGGTGTTCGAAGCGGAAATCCGGACGATGGACGAAGAGAACCGAGAGCTCTTTTTGTCGGAACCCTCCGCTGCGGTCTTTTATGCCGCGCTCAAGATGCAGCGGGAAATTACGGCGCTCCTTTCCGACGAACATGATAAGAGCGACGATGATGCGGAAGCGGGCGGCCGCCGTGTGCACGATTTGTGCATGAAGTGGGCGGAACTCTTCTCCGTCCATCCGAAAACGAAGGACGCTGCCCGATGAGTTGCGCACGTTGTGCGCCGGGATGCCGCTGCGGCGATTTTTCCAGCAAAGCGGCCGGATTGCCGAGTTTGGTGAGTATTGAAACGGTAGGGGACATTCTCTCGCAGGCTGTCAAAAACACGGCGGGCCGCAGTGAAGCCGTGGCGGCGGGGGATCTGTCCCCGGAGGAACTGCAGGCGGCGGACGAGCGTCTCGCCAATTGGCTTGCGACGACGTTTTCGGGCGGCAACCCTCACTTTGCTCCCGGCGAAGATTGGAATCCCAACGGACTGTCGCTATACCTGCAGGACGCGTTGGCTGAGGCGATCGAAGCGACAGTGGGGATGGTTCCCGAGGATCCGGAAGAAGTGATCTGCGGTGCGGTCGCCGTTTTCATGACGGAACTTTATGCGTTTTTAAGTGATTTCGCCCGCGGCGGATTTTCAGTGACCGGCGCAGAAGCAACGCCCATGGGAGCGGCCTTCATCAACCGTTGGGCCCGGCTTTTCACCGGTGCGCCCGAAGAAATGATTCACTAAGGCGCACACGAGATGGCTCTGTTTGAAAAAAGTACGTTAAAAGACGGCGTCGCCGTTCGGGAAGTCTGGGGGTGGGCGCTTTTTGACGCCGCCAATTCCGGCTACAGCACCGTGGTGCTGACGGCGGTATTCAATGCTTATTTTGTGGGAACGGTCTGTGGGGATGCCGACTGGGCGACGTTTCTCTGGACGACGGTGGTGGCGGCAAGTAATCTCATCTGTCTCATTGTGATGCCCGGCATCGGTCGGGCTGCGGATCGTCAAGGCAATAAAAAACGGTGGCTTTTTTGGGCGACGGCGGTCTGCATTCTGGCGACCGCCGCTTTGTTGTTCTGCCGAGAAGGGGCGGTCATTTTGGCGGCGTTCCTCGTCATCGTGAGCAACATCGGTTATTCCGTGGGTGAGAGTCTTAATTCTGCCTTTTTGCCGGAGTTGGCAAAAAAAGACGCCTTGGGGCGTGTGTCGGGCTGGGGCTGGTCTCTGGGATACGGCGGGGGGCTCGTGACGCTTGCGTTGTGCCTGGGGCTTTTTGCCGTCGGGCGAACCCTGGGGTACACGGAAAGCGACATGGTGCCGGCGACGGGACCGGTGACGGCGGCGGTTTTTGCCGTGACGGCGCTCCCTTTTTTCCTTTGGGTGAAGGAGCGCAGTGAACCGCAGTCGGCAGTCAAATCGGAGGCGCACGGTTTTTTTGAAGCATTTGCCGAAGCGGCAGCAGCCGTGAAGGTTCTGCCGCGGTTTAAGGATTTCGGGCTTCTGACGTTGACGGGATTCCTCTATCAATGCGGGATTGCGACGGTCATTGCCTTGGCTGCGGTGTACGCGGTGGCTGTGATGGGGTTTACCGTGACGCAGACGTTGATTTTGGTGCTGTTGGTTAACATTACGGCGGCGGTCGGCGCTTTTTTCTTCGGGTACGCGCAGGATCGGCTGGGACACAAACTTGCCTTGGCGTTGACGCTCATCGTGTGGATCGTCATGGTGGTACTTGCGGCGGCCGCGACGAGCGAATGGGTCTTTTGGATTGCGGCGAATCTTGCGGGACTTGCCATGGGATCGAGCCAGTCGGCGGGACGCGCCATGATCGGAATGCTTGCACCTGAACAGCGGCGGGCGGAATTTTTCGGTCTTTGGAATATGGCGCTTTGGCTTTCTGCGGTGGTGGGCCCCGTCACTTACGGCGCCGTAAGTTGGGTGACGGGCAACAATCAGCGGCTGGCGATTTTGGTACTGGGTCTTTTTTTTGCCGCGGCGATTTTGGTGCTTTCGCGCATTGACCTCACGCGCGGTGCTGCGGCGGCGCATGCGGCGGATACCGGCGGCGAAGATGATTAAAGGAGCGGCTGTCCGAAAAGGGCGGCTGGGAAAGGACGATGAATAATTTCACATATTGCAATACGACGGAACTCGTCTTCGGCCGGGGGGCGGAAGAAAAGACGGGGGCGCTCGCCGCGCGCTGGGCCGATGAAGACAAAAAAGCGCTCATCGTTTACGGCGGCGGTTCCGCAGTGAAAAGCGGACTTCTTGACCGGGTGGTTGCAAGTCTCACAGCCGCCGGACTCACGGTGGCGACGCTGGGCGGGGTGGAACCGAATCCCAAGGCGGCGCTCGTGAGGGAAGCCGCGGCGAAGGTGAGGGCCGAGGGGGTTTCGGTTCTCGTCGCCGTGGGCGGCGGCAGCGTGATTGATACGGCGAAGGCAGCGTCTGCGGCGGCGCTCTACGACGGGGACTTTTGGGATTTCTTCACGGGGAAGGCCGTGCCGCAGCAGGCCCTCCCCGTACTCGCCGTTCTGACGATTCCGGCTGCGGGCTCGGAATCGAGCATCCGCATGGTGGTAAGCGAAGGCGAAGAGAAGCTGGGGTGCGGCTGCCCCTTGGTGCGCCCCAAGGCCGCCGTGATCAATCCGGAACTCTTTTTCACGCTGCCGCAGAAACAGGTGAGCGCTGGCGTCATCGACATGATGAGCCACATCATGGAGCGCTATTTCACCAATACGGCCGATGTGGAATTCGTGTCGGGCCAAGCTGAAGCGGCCCTGCGTACCATCATGGAAAACGGGCTTAAACTGATGGAAGATCCGAAGGACTACGCGGCTTGGAGCGAAATCGGTTTGGCGGGCACTTTTGCCCACAACGGTTTCTTCGGACTCGGCGTCGAAGAAGACTGGGCCTGCCACGGCATCGAACACGCCGTGAGCGGCTGGAATTCCCGGGTGACGCACGGCGAAGGGCTGGCGGTGATTATTCCGGTTTGGATGCGTTTCGTGTGGGCGACGAACCCCGAGCGCTTCGTGCGGTTTGCGAAAAACGTAATGGGCGTGACGGCCGATGTGAAAAGCGTGGGCGACGAAGCGTTTGTGGAACTCGCCATTGCCAAATTTACGGTTTTTGAGCAGAAGATGAAGCTTCCCGTCCGCTTTTCCGACCTCGGCGTGGGCGAGATTCCGGTTGAAACGATTGCGGAACTCGCGACGCGTCACGGGGTTTTGGGACACTTCCGAACAATCGGTCGTGAGGACGTCGCGGCTATTCTTACCGCAGCACTTTAAGGAGCAGATATGTCGGCAGCGGCAGATACCGCCTCCACCGCCTCATTGGCGGGATTTCATGAATTTGTGACTCTTCTGAAGTCGCATCTGGCGTCCATCGGTACCGAAGCGTTTTTGTGGCAGATCGCGGCGATTGTGGCAGCGGCGGCCTTGGGACTCGCGGTTTCGCTTTGGCTCAGCCGACGGGCGGCGGTGTGGAGCTTGCACGTCGGGGAGCGGCATTCGCCCGTCGTGACGCGCCTGCTGCGCTTCGGCATGCAGATTTGCGACGGTGTGGCGTTTTCCTTGGTGGCCGCCCTCACGTTGTCGCTTCTTGTGCAGGTTCTGCAGTTTGAAGCTTTTCTTTCGACACACGGTAACCTGCTTTTGGCGAAGATGGCCTATTCCGTCTTCTACGCCTGGGCGGTCATCGTGGTGTGCCTGGAACTGCTCTCCGGTATGTTGGGCGGCAAAATTTCCGCCGGGGTGCTGCGGGGAATCAAAATTCTCTTTTGGGTGCTCGCCATTCTGCAGATCGTGGGGATACTTCCGGAAGCCGTGAAGATTTTGCGTTCGGTGACGCTTCCCGTCGGCAACGGCAACGTGACGCTGTGGGCAGGGTTGGTCGGGCTCTTCACGGTGGTGTTGGCTCTTATCTTCGCCAATTGGCTTGCCGACGTCACGGAATCCGGACTCATGAGCCACAAGGCGATGGCCGTGAACCTGCGCGTCGTGTTTTCCCGCATCCTGCGCTTCGTGTTTTATTTCTTTGCCGTTCTTTTGGCTCTCTCCTTTGCCGGCGTGGATTTGACGGTGCTCTCCGTTTTCGGCGGAGCCTTAGGCGTCGGCTTAGGTTTCGGACTGCAGAAAATTGCGTCGAACTACGTGTCGGGCTTCATCATTCTTCTGGATCGTTCGGTGAACCTCGGGGACATGGTTCAGGTGGGGTCGTTCACGGGCGTCATCCGTGAAATCAATACCCGTTATTCCGTCATTCGCAATACGGCGGGCGAAGAACTTGTGGTGCCCAACGAAACCTTCGTGACGACGAGCGTCAAAAACTTCACGGGTTCAGACCCCGATGCCGCAAATTACCTGACGGTGTCGGTGAGTTACGAAGGTGACGTCGATCGGGCGCTTGCGATCTTCCTCGACGTCATCAAGTCGCAGGCTCGGGTACTTAAAAATCCGGCCCCCTGGGTGGTGATTCAGGAATTTGCCGACAGCGGTATTGATCTGAAGGGCTGCTTCTGGGTGAACGACCCGCAGTTGGGGGTTGCGGGCCTGAAGTCTGCGATCTTTCGTGAGGTGTTAAAGCGTTACGACGAAGCAAATATCGAAATTCCGTACACGAAGAGCGAAGTGAAGTTGTCTGGAACCATCAACGTGGTGTCGGACGATCTGCGGAGGGCGGTGACTGCCGTCGCAGCCAATGAGGCCCGGGTATGACGGAGACGGGTCATCGGGAACCGACCCCGGAGGTAAAGGAACTTGCCCGGCGGTGGTTGGTGCTCTCGCGGATGAAGAAAATTCCGCTCGCGTCGCTTGCGAAACATCCGGATCGGTTGGATGCGCTTTTCCGCGGAGCGTTGTTGGCGGCTGCAAATGCCGTGGACAATCGGGCGGGACTTGTTAATTTCAAGCGCCGGCTGGCGTCGTTTTTGTCGAAATTCGGCGGCTGGCTCGGGGCGGATGCTGAGGCCGTGACGGCGATGATGGCCGGATGCGGCGTGATTTCCGTGACGGACGGTCGCGTGCAGGTACAGCTGCGTTTGCCCGATTATCGTGCCGATGCATTTGAAGACTTTACGACCCAGTTGTCGGCATTGCTCGAAAAAGAGGGTGAAGCGCGGTCGGCGCGCCGCGCGGCGCTGCAGCAGAAAAACCGAACGGTGAACGCAGCCGCAGGACCTCGGATTGATGAAGCATTGGATCGCCTCATCATGAAGGAAGCCCTTTTGGAAGCGGAGGCCGCGGGTGTGCGGGGGGAAGTGCCCGTGGGTGCCGTGGTCGCCGTTGACGGCAACATCGTGGCCCGCGCGGGCAATCGGGTACGGGAATTGAAAGACCCGACGGCACACGCGGAAATTCTGGCGATCCGCAAAGCCGCTGCGGTTTTGGGAAACGAACGACTTGTGGGCGCCGTGCTCTACGTGACGCTGGAACCCTGTGCGATGTGTGCGGCCGCTTCGTCCTTGGCGCGCGTGGGTCGCATTGTCTGGGGGGCGGACGACCCGGAACGGGGCGGCGCGGCGAGTACCGTCAACGTCATTGAAGCGACCCGTATGACGACGAAACCCGTGATGACGCGTGGCGTGGAGGCGTGCCGTTGCCGCGAAGTGCTGACTCACTTTTTTTCGGCACGTCGGGTGAAAAAGGAACGGCAAAATGACCGAACTCACCGTACGTGATCCCGTTGTTACGCTGACGGCGCCGGCGCGTCAGCTCACCGCCGGGGACGATTTTGCACGGATGGACACGGCGCTGATTGACGCGACGGTCGCCGCTTTGGCGCTGCGCGGCTGGCGGGTAAAGGAAGCAGCGAACCTGCGCGAGATGGAGCACCGGTTTGCGGGGACGGATGCGAGTCGTGCGGCAGGGCTTAACGCGGCGTTGTCGGATCCCGACACGGATCTCATTTTGGCGTTGCGGGGCGGCTACGGTACGGCACGGCTTCTGCCGCTGATTGATTGGGAGGCAGCCCGCAGGAGTTACGCGGTGTTCGTGGGCTTAAGCGACCTCACGGCTTTTAATTTGGCGCTTTTCGCTAAAACCGGACGGTCGTCTTGGCAGGGGCCGGTGGCGAGGATGTTCACGGAAGCGAATGATTTGCGGGACGAACGCTTTGAGCAAGCACTCACTTCGCCGAATTTTCGGTTGGAAACCCCGATTTCGGGTGACGCTGTCGAGGCCGAAGGCACGCTCTGGGGCGGCAATCTGACGGTGTTGGTGAGTCTGCTCGGAACCCCGTATTTTCCGTCGGTCGAAGGCGGCATTCTTTTTATAGAGGATGTCGGAGAGCCGGCTTGGCGGGTGGAACGGTTACTTCTGCAGCTTCTGCAGGCCGGCGTATTGACGAAACAAAAGGCTGTTTTGGCAGGAAGCTTTACGGGCGCCGATAAAACGGCGGGAACGGGCGACGGCCGGTTTTCCTTGACGGATGCCTTTGGCTGGATACGGCAGGCGGCGGGGATTCCCATTGTGGAGGGACTCGCCTTCGGTCATCGGCCGGATACGCTGACGCTTCCCGTGGGGGTGTCGGCTTCGGTGAAGGCGGAGGAGGGACGGTTGACGCTGAACGCTCAAAATTGCCCCGTACCCGCGTCGGTGCCTTGGCGGGAAACGCCGCCCGCCGATCTCTGGTGGCACTGAATAGAGAAGGAATTCGTATGGTTCGATGCTGGGAAAAAATTAAGGCTTATTTAGGGATCACGCAGTCGCCGGGGTCGGCGCACATCCTGTCGGAACTGGTGGCGCAGTCTCTGAGACTGCAGGCGGTATTTTTCGTGACGCAGCTCGTGGGGGCGCTGATTCTTGCGTTTAATTTCCGTCATTTCACTTCCGGCATCGTCCCGGGCGTTTGGTTCCTGACGGTGGCGGCAAGCCTCATTCCCTGGAATCGGTATCGTCGGTGTTTTTTTGCGGATGCGGAACGGCAGGCTCACTTGCGGTTTTGGATACGGCGCTGGATGTGGCTTACCCTCATGACGGGGGTATTGTGGGGCGCGGGAGCCATCGGACTTTTGTTGGGGCGACAGGCTGAAATTGATCAGCTGATTTTGCTTACCGTGGTATCGGCCGTCGTCTTTATTTCGTGGCCGGCCTTTGCCTGTTGGCTTCCTGCGCTGACGCTTTTTGCCCTGACGGCAATCGGGCCCTTGGTGGTGGTGCTGGCGGCGTTTTACGGAATAGGGGACGCGACGGTGAGTCTCATCCTTCTGGGGATCGTGGTTTACGTGCTTTTCTGCGGGCGGCGGTTTAATGCCATCGTGACCAACGTCGTTTTGAAGGACAGTCAGAATCAGCGGTTGGTGCAGCGGCTGCGGGCCGAGAAGACGCTCGCTGAAAGCGAACGCCGGGCGACGGCTGCCGCGAGCGAACGCCGGGCTAGGTTCTTCGCCGGGGCCAACCATGACCTGAGGCAGCCCTTGCAGGCGATGGGCATCTATCTGCAGATTCTGCAGGCGAAGGCGCGGCCTGAAGATCGGGAAACCATCGAGCAGCTCACCAAAACCGCCCGCAATATTTCGGAATTGGTGGAACAGATTCTGGAAGTGAGCCGCATTGAAACGGGGAATGTGGACATGCGGATCGAGAAGGTGAGCGTGCCGGCGCTCTTTGACGGGCTTGCGCAGGAATTTGCGCCGGTCGCGGCTGCGAAGGGCTTTATTTTCCAGGTTCGGCCGTTGGATGCCTTCATCAGCACGGACGAGAAGCTTTTTTCGCGCATTTTGCGCAATCTCATCAGCAACGCTATTCGCTACAGTTCTAAACCTGCCTCCAAAATTATCCTTGCGGCCAAACGTCGGCAGGGAAAGTTGGTGATCGGGGTGTATGACCAGGGGGCCGGTATTAAACCCGAAGACCGCGAGCGTATCTTCGACGCCTTTTTTCGCGGCGGCAGTTCCGAAGGGGCGGAAGAAGGGTTCGGGTTGGGCCTTTCGATCGTCAGAGCGCTGGCGTCCCGGCTGTCGATTCCGGTGGACGTGAAATCCCGTTGGGGAAAGGGGAGCATATTCCTTTTGTCGTTTGAAGAAATCGATACGAAAGAAAAGACGGCGGGCGCGGCACTCCCCTTGACGACGCTTCTTGATATCCGGGGAACGGTGGGCTTTTTGGAAGACAATGCCATCGTGCGGCAGGCCGTGACGCTTATGATGAAGGGGTGGGGCGGCGACATCATCGACGCCGGTGAGGCGACCGCTGACTTTGTGACGGCATTGGTGGAAAAAGATGCCGCCGGAGAGTTGACGGCCTTCGTGTCGGACTACAACTTGGGGCTCGGAAAACCCACGGGGCTCGACGTCATATTTTCATTGAGGAAGGCCTGTTCTCGACGCGTACCCTGCGTTCTGTTGACGGCGGTGAACGAAGACGACATTCGGGCGCATTATCGTGAGCTGTGCCTGAATCCCGACAACACCGGGCAGGCCATGCCGGTGATCCTGCAGAAACCTGCGACGCCCGAAACCCTGGCCTCCGCTCTGCGGCAGGCGATTGCCGAGGGGCAGCTGCGCTGAAAATCGCCGCGCCGAAAAACCGGTGCGGCGCAGCGGGGCTCAAGCGCTCAATTGAGGTAAAACGCCTTGCGGGCGGCAATCAAGGCTTCGGTGCGGTTCGTGGCGCCGAAAGCGCGGTAGATGGCGGAAACGTGGGTTTTCACCGTGCCTTCCGAAAGATTGAGTTCGCGGCAGATGCGCTTGATGGGCAAGCCCCGGGAGAGACATTCCAGGACGTCTTTCTGACGTTCGGTGAGATGCACGTCGCTAGCCGGCATTTCCGTTTCCGCCGCCGTCACGATCCCTGCCTGCTGGCTGGAGGTGAGAAGTTTCGAAGGAATGTAAACCCCGCCCTTTAAAACAAAATCGATGGCGGCAGTGAGCATTTCTGCGTCTAAGGTCTTCGGGACAAAGCCCGCAGCCCCGAGTTGCAGAACCTTGAGAATATTTCGTTGATCGACGGCGCCCGAGAGCACCAAAATCTTCATGGCGTTTTCCGCCGTGACGAGTTCTTCCAAGAGGCTCGTCGCCGTGGCAGTGCCCGGAAGATTCAGGTCGAGAATCATGAGATCGGTGTCGTTGCCGTATTCTGCGGCGAGGCGACGGGCGTCTTCTGCACAGGCCCCCGTATGAATGACGGCATCGGGAAATTTGGCGGAAAGAAGCGCCTTGAGCGCCGTCACAATCAATGCGTGATCGTCTACGAGCAGGAACTGCATGACCAACCTTCTTCAAAAAAAGAAAACAACGGTGCGCATTTTAACGGCAGCGGCGTCAGTGCGACGTGAGCTGCACCCAGCGGCGGAAAAAGCGGTTGACGGCGTCGGGTGAGAACGGAACAGTGGGAATGACCGGGAGCGGTGCGGCAAGGCGTTCGGCAATGTAGGCATCAATGGCCGGGAGTCGGGGTTCCTTCGTGAGGGCGTCGCCAGCTTTTTTACGGGCGACGAGTTGTCGGACTTCGTTTGCCATCGCCGGATTATCCGCCGCCGCCCAATCAATGAGGGCGGCCATGGCCGACGGCGCGAAGGCATGTTCTTTTTCGATCCGGTGGGCGGCAATCAGGGGGCGGATCACGTAGAGGTACTTCTTCACGCATACCGAGATGCCGGTGAGGTAGGCGCGGGCATTGTTTGCCGCCATGGCGCGGTAGCCGACCGCGAGTTTTTCCGGAGGAACGCACGCTTTGTAAAGCGCAAGGAGCGCCTCCCGAAATCCGTCTCGGTTTTTGTAGAGAACGGGCGAAGTGAGCCACTCCAAGAGTGAACTGTTGCCTTTCGTCATCAGCGTAAGCGCTTTTTTGAGATCCCATCCCGCGAGATCCCATACGTCCGTGAACGGGCATTCAATCGTGTCACGCGGTGGAAAAACGGCAAGATAATTTTCCGTACGCCGCACGAAAATAAAACGGACATCGTAATCGGATTCGGGGGACTCAAAGCCAAAACTGCGGGAACCGGATTCGCAGGCTAAAAGAACGTGCACCTGGTGCTCAGATTCGATGGCTCGGAGTTTGGCGTTGATATCGTCGGCAGTGACGGGATGAAACGGCATCGTGATGTATCCTGAGGGCTGAATAATGAAAATGTCAAAGTGAATTTTACGGAACAAAAATCCCCGGCGAACCCAAAAGTCCGTCGGGGAAGCGTTACGTCAGCCGAAAGGCGAAGCGATTACTTGCCCGTGTGGTTAAAGGCTTTTTCACGACCGATTTCGAAAATTGCGACTATCATCCATTTCTGTCACAATTTTTGGTTTTTTAACCTTCAAAAAATGAAATCCGTTCCCTGCCATTCGCTCTTGAAACTCTTCAGCCTCCTGATGGAAGAAGAGAACCTCAGCCGTGCCGCCGTGCGGCTTTCGATCCCTGCATCCACCGCGAGCCGCCATTTGGCGGAACTGCGCTCTTTTTTTGACGATCAGCTTTTTACGCGTTCGGGCGATCGGTTGGTGGCGACTCATAAGGCGCGCGAGCTGATGCCGAAGGTGACGGCCGTATTGACGGACTATGAAGCTCTTACTGAAGGCGGGACGTTTGATTTGGGGACGGTCGAAAGGCGGGTGAAGATCGGCTGCGCGGACAACGCGGTGATTGCTTTTTGTCGGCATCTCGTGGCGGAAACGATGGCGAAGGCGCCGCACATTGCCTATGCCTTTTATCCGTTGCAGCGGGAGCGCCTCAATCAGCTGCGGACCGGGGTGCTCGATTTCATTATTTCGCCGTTGACGGGGGTGGAGCCCGGGTTTCATTCGCTTGCCTTGGGGACAAACGACTATGTGCTTGTCTGTGCGCCGAATCCCCCGATTCTGAAGGCGTTGGAAAAGCACCGTACTGGGGTGTCGGATGAGGAGGTGCTCAAATATGGGTTTATGGACGTCGTCTTTCAGTTTGATCACGTGACTGATGCGGCGACTTTGAGAGAATCGGCGTTTCCGACGTGGGCGGGCGCGAAGACCGTTGCGCGGACGGCGTTTTTCCTGCCGGTATTGTCGTTCCTGCATGAAGCGCCGTTGCTGGCCATCCTGCCGCGACGTACCGCCGTTTTTATGGCGGGGGAAGGGCGGTTCACGATTGTTCCGACGCTCACCAAAAGCAACAGCCATCAGGCGCAGCTTATTTGGCACGATCGGATTCACAGCGATCCGCTGATGCAGTGGGTGCGCAGCATGATTTTCACCTGTGCGAAGCGCTGAGACGAAAAAAAAGCCCTGCCGACGAAAACGATCGGCAGGGGTAAAGAGGAGAGTCTTCAGAAAAAGGTCGGGTTTTGTCGGCTCAGGCCATCACCTTCTTCCAAAGGGAAGAGCCGTTTAAGACGACGATCATGAGAAGCGCTACCGTGAAGGCCAAGAGGCAGCACTGCGCCATGCTCATGAACTTCCACGCGGGGACGAGGTACCAGCTGTCGGCGCTGTTGTACATGTCGATCAAAAAGCGCTGGGCGTCGGACAAAACCGTACCGTCGGGCACCACCGCGGTGTCGTAACCGCAGTCGCCGGTGGGGAGGAACCAGTCGGGTGCCCACTTTTCGAGCGGTAACCCGAAGGGATAGTGCGGTTCCAAGGAACAGCCCTGCATCCCGAAGACGGCATCCATGTCATCCCCATGAATTGCGTGGTGAATGGACGAGAGTTTGATCGAGCACATCAGCCCGTAGATGCCGCCGTAGACACCCACGACGAGTCCCGCGAGTTTCATCCACAAATTCTTCGGATTGATGATCGTGATGAGCCCGCCGAGAGCGATTACGAGAAAGCCGAAGCGGATATAGACGCACTGCTCGCAGGGCTTCATGTAAAGCCAGACCTGAAAGACGTTGTGCGCCAACACCACCAACGCGCAGGACAAAAAGATGATGAGCGCCCAGGGCCAGCGCATGTCCGACCAGTGAGCAATTTCGCCGATCGCGTCGGCCTTAAAGCGGGAAGTCCACTGCATGACGAAATCCCTTTACTTGGCGGCGAGTTCTTTGACGAGCGCGACCATGCCGTCGAAATTACGGATGGACTTCGTCATGATGAGGTATTTGCCGTTCACGACATAAGCGGGGATCCCCTGAATCTTCGCGACGGGGTACGTCACCTTCCAGCTGTCCGCGAGCGCCGTGACGGCGGCGTCTTTCTTCGCGGCTCCGTAGTCTGCGGCGGTAAGGCCCGTGGCGTCCGTCATCGTTTTGAGGAACGCCGTTTCGCCCGCCGTCCAGCGTTCCTGCTTACGGTGGTAGGCGTTGTAGATCGCGTCCTTTGCCTTCTTAAAGAGCGAAGTCTTGTCTTCAATGGACACGCCGGCCTTTTCGTCCTTCAGCATGCACATCGCAAGAAACACGCTCGCGCAGCGGCCGTACTGGCCCTTCGTTTCAAGGTGCATGGGTTTGAATTTGAGGCCCACTTCTTTTTCAATGCGGGGCAGCACGCGGGGATCGACGCCGACGTCGTACTTGTAGCAGAAGGGGCAGTCGTAGGAGAAGACCTTGATGAGGGTACCTTCGGCGTTGGGAAGCGGGTTGTCAAGGACGACGTAGTCCGTGCCCAAGGTGCCTGCGAAGGCGGGAAGTGCCGTGAGAGCGGTGAGGGAAACGGTGGCCGCAAGAAGCGTTCTGCGCTGCATTTTGTTCTATCTCCTTAGTTGCCTCGTGGAAACACGTCCAACGCGGCTTGAAATGAAAGTCGGCAGTGTGCCGATTGATGCCGGACAGTCTAGGAGGCCGAGGCATTTCGCGAAATGGTCGAAAGCGTGGGGACAGATCGCTGAAAATGAAATTGCCAGATGCAAAAAGCGAAGCGTTTGCAGAGTAGACGAGTTGCAGTTAAGGCAGGAAAAACTCGGTATCGATACACTCACAACTCTTGAATTTTGTTTTATCGCTAACGAGCCATGATGGAGTTTTCGTTGCGTTGCTTGGGCGTTGTGGTTACGGCAACGATGCTGAGTTCGGTTGCTTCGGCCGCTGACACGATTACGGTGGGCGTCATCGATACGCTTACCGAAGAAGAAAGTCTGGCGCGTATCCGCGAAGGACTGCAGGCAGGATTGAATACGGAAAAATGGACGGTTCGTGTGGTTTCCGTCCTGTCGGCGGACGAAGTGTCGGGGATCGAACGATTTCGACCGGACTTTGTGTTGGGCCCCGCGGATTTGGAAGAACAGTTTCGAGCGGCAGGGACGGCCGTGCCTTTCCGCGTGGCGACCCGAAAGGTGCAGTATGCTCGGGAAGCCGGTCGTTCAGCCGGTTCCTTGATCGTCGTTCGAAATGATCGGCGTGACTTGCAGACGTTGTCAGATCTCAAAGGAAAAACGGTGGCGGCGGGACTTCCCGCATCGATTCCGGGATGGCTTGCGGTGCAGGCAGAAGTGAAGGCGCAGTTCGGCGACCCGTCTCGTTTTTGGAAGACGTCCTATTTTCTCAATTCGCCGTTTCCCGACGTGTTGTCGGCTTTGTTTTCAGGACACGCCGATGCCGCCGTTCTGCCGACGTGTCTCTTGGAACGTTTGGCCCGAACCGGGGAAGCCGATACGGTGGCACTGCGGGTGGTGAACGAAAAGACCGATGCGGCGCTTTTTTGCCGTAGGTCGACGGCGCTTTACCCCGACATCAGTTTGTGGGGCTTTGAATGGACGGATGAAAGGCGGGTACGGGCTCTGACGGTGGGGCTCCTCACTTCGGAAAATCAGACCGACAACGGCGGGTACGAATGGCTGAGTTTCGTGCCTCATACGTCGGTGGAAGCGCTATATAAAACGTTGGAAATCGGGCCCTACGCCTATTTGCAGGATATGTCGCCGGCGGGACTTTACCGACGGTATTCAGGTGTGGTGCAGGCGATTTTTCTGGTGTTGGTGCTGTTGGTGGCTTACGAAGTGAGGCTGCAGCGTTTGGTGCGGCGCCGTACGGGTGAACTTCGGCAGGCACTGCAGGAGCAGCGCCGCATTGAAAGTGAAGCCCGGTTGGATCGCGAGCGCTTGGGAACGCTTGAAAAGCGCAATATCGTGAGTCAGATGTCCGCGATGATTGCACACGAGGTGAAGTCGCCCGTGGCGGCGATCGGCAACTTCAAGGCGATCCTCGACTATGTGCTTCCGGCAAGCGTTCGGGAAGAAAAGACCGTAAAGACGGCGTTGGTGGGGATTGAAACGGAAGCGGAACGCATTGCCGGTATCGTGAACCGGGTGCGAAACTACGCCAAAAGCCGACAGACGGCGCATGTGAAGTGCGATTTGACGGCTGCCGTGCGTCAGGCGGAAAGGAGTCTCAAAAGCTCTTCGGCGGCGACAGTACCGGTGGTGCTGCAACTTCCTTCGGCAGCGCCGGTACTGGGCGACGCCTTGGAATTGGAACTCTTGGTATTTAACCTCCTGAAAAACTCCTCCGAAGCATTGGCGGGGCAAAAGAGGGCGCGGATCGTCGTCCGATTAAAGCCGGAAAATCACCGCTGGTGTCTGACGGTGGAGGATAACGGGCCGGTGCTGTCGGATGCGGATTTCCGGCATTTGCAGGATTTGATGTCGAGCGTCAAGCCCGAGGGGTTGGGACTTGGACTATCTATTGTGCGCGGCATCGCCGACAGTCACGGGGCCGGACTCAGTTTTGAACGCAATCCCGAAGGGGGACTGACGGTGCGTTTTACGACGGATGCTTTTGAAGAAAACATGACGGAGAAAAAAGTATGAACGAACAGCCGCTCGTGCGTCTCATTGACGATGATGAAATCTTTTTGATGTCGCAGAAGCTTCTTTTGGAAACACGGGGATTTTCCGTCGAGACGTATTCGTCTGCCAAGGCCTTTTTGGAAAACGATCAACTCTCGCGCCCGGGATGCGCGGTGGCGGATATCCGAATGCCGGGACTGACGGGACTGGAGATGCAGACCATTCTTGAGAGCCGCCGTTCGACGCTGCCGCTCATATTCCTGACGGGACACGGCGACGTGTCGATGGCGGTGCATACGATGCGCCACGGGGCTGCGGATTTTTTGGAAAAACCAGTGAAGCCCGACGTACTCATCGCCGTGGTGACAAAGGCCGTGGAAGCGTCCGTGAAGGCATGGCAGGCAGGGCGGGAGAAAGCTCACGTTGAAGCGCTTTATGCGGAATTGACGCCGCGGGAACGGGAAGTCGTCGCGCGGGCGGCGCTGGATACGCCCAATAAAATGATTGCGCGGGAGCTCGGCATCGGGGAACCGACCGTCAAGATGCATCGGGCCAACGCCTTTGCCAAATTGGGCGTGAACAGCGTGTTGGAAGCGTATCGGCTCCTTGACGGCGCGGGGCTTCTGCCGAAAAACGGGGCTTAGTCGTGCAGCGGCGGATTTTATTAACGGGGGCTCTGGGGTTCGCGGTCTGCCCCGGTCTGGCAGCGGCTGCCGACGCGGTGTGGGACGTCATTGTCGCGGGGAGCGGTTTGGCGGGACTTTCGGCGGCGGCTTCTGCGTTGGAATCGGGGGCTGAGCGAGTGTTGGTACTGGAAAAAGGCCCGGTGATCGGCGGGCACAGCGCCATGAGCAGCGGGTCGCTCGCAGTGGTGAGTCCCCGGCGTCAGGTTCTGCAGCCCGTCGGGGATTCCGTGGAGCAATTGGTGAAAGATAGTCGGCGAGTGGGCGGGCGCATCAACGAAGCGTTGATCCGCACCATCGGTGAAAAATCCGAAGCCGCAGCCGATTGGCTCGAAGCCATGGGGGTTCCATTTTCCGACGTGATTTTTCAGGCGGCCGGAGGCTTACGTCCCCGCTGCATCAGCGTATCGGGCGGGGCGGCCGGTCGAATCTATGTGGAAGCGGTGAATCGCTACGCGAGGGTACGGGGGATGCAGCTGCAGTTTGCGTCGACCGTGGCCGGGTTGGAAAGGTTCTCGGATCGTTGGCGGGTCACGGTACGGCATACCGTGACCGGAAAAGAGCGGTCGCTTTCTGCGAAGACCGTGGTGTTGGCAACGGGCGGATTTACCGCGAACGTCGGTATGCGGATGCAGTTTGACGCGCGGTTGGACGCCGACATGCAGACGACGGCGAATCCCCACGGCCTTTATTTTGACGGAGCAACGGGGGACGGCATTCGCTTGGCTGAGCGCTTGGGCGCTGCGACGGCGGATATGGATAAATTTCTGCTCTTAGCGTATTCCGGCGGGCGCCTCTTGGAATACGCGGGTGCCGAGGTGTATCTCACGATGCAGGGCGAGAGGTTCGTGAACGAAGCGGCGAGTACCGGCGAAATCGCGGAAACGCTTTTTGCGTTGCCGGAAAAAGCCATGTGGGTGGTGACGGACAGCCGTTCTGTGAAGGGGGCGTCTTTGGGGCTAAAGCTCGCAAACGGTTATGTGAAGAAATCCGATTCGATCGCTGAGATGGCGCGCGGTATGGGGATTACGGCCTCCCAACTGCAGTCGACGTTGGAAAACTACAACCGTCACGCAAAAAAGGGGGACGACCCGTTGTTCGGGAAATCGATTTTTCTTCAGTCCATTGAAAAACCGCCTTTTTATTGGGGAATGGAAACCCTTAATGTTCACAACTCACTGGGGGGACTCGTCATCAACAAGGAAGGGGCGGTGTTAAGGAAAGACGGGACGGTGATCGACGGGCTGTTTGCTGCCGGTGAAACGACGGGCGGTATATTCGGCCGTGACCGTCTGGGCGGTATGGCGCTGACGTCGGCCCTGGTGATGGGGCGTGAAGCCGGTCGGTTTGCCGCGCGGCGGGCTCTCGTAAAGTAAAAGAAACCGCCGAACCCGAAAGTGCGGCGGCTTCAGTGCCGACTCCGCAAGGAGTCGACCGATGAGGAAGCAGTTAAGCCTTCTTAGCCATCGCGGCGAACTCTTCGCCCGCGATCATGCCGAAGGTGAGGGCGTCGATGACGGCCACCGTGCCGAGACGCGAAGCGCCGTGCACGCCGCCCGCGACTTCGCCGCCCGCAAAGAGTCCCTTAATCGGCTGATGCGTCACGGCGGAGATCACCTGCGCCTTGGTGTTGATGCGCACGCCGCCCATCGTGTGATGGATCTTCGGGCAGCATTCGATGCCGTAGAAGGGCGCCTTGGAAACGTCGAGGCCCTTGTTGAACTTCAGAATGCGGTGGAAGTCTTTGTCGTCCTCCGCTTTCACGTAGCCGTTGAATTTCTGCACTTCTTCAAGGAAGGGGGCCTTGTTGATCTTGAAGTAGTCGGCGAGTTCTTCAAGGGTGTTGAATTTTTTCACCGTCCCCATTTCCAAGGGGAGTTTCACAAAGGACGGATTGATCGCGTGCACCGTCGCGTCGTCGCAGAGGGCGATCGGGTAGTTTTCATCCGTACCGATCACCTTAAAGAGGGCGTCGGCCTTGATCTTGCGCCCGGCGTGTTCGTCCATGAAACGCTTGCCGGTCTTGCGGTCGACGACCATGCCGATGTCCATGCAGGCGTGGTTGGTGAAATTGACGGATACGCCGAACCCCTTTTCGCGCGGGTTACAGTACGGCAGGAACTGCAGCCAGCAGAGCTGCACAGGGGCGGCGCCGATGCCGAGGGCTTTCACGAGCACGCCCGCGGTGGCACCGGGCTGGTTGGTGGAGTCCGTGGTCGGCACGACGCGCGGATCCTGCGCCTGACGGAACCAAATGTCGCGGGAGAAGCCGCCTGCGGCAAGCATCACGCCCAGGCGGGCGCGCACGGTCTTTTTCTGACCCGTCGTATTTTCCAGATCGTCGCTCACGAGCTTTGCGTTGAAGCGGTAGTTGCGACGGTAGGTGATGCCGGCGACGGAACCGTCTTCATTCATAATGAAGTCGTCGAACTTGGCGCGGGTACGGATGTCGACGTTCTTCAATTTCTTAAGTTCCGCGTGCATCGGGCGGATGTAGCCCGAACCCGTGCCCGCCTTAATTTCGTAGGAACGGGGAACGGAGTGACCGCCTTCAAAGAGCATGTGGTTCGGCACGAATTCGCAGCCGCAGTCCATCACCATCTTCATCGTGTCGTTGCAGCGGTCGGCAATGGTGCCCAAAAGGTCGGGGTAGTTGAGGCCGAGCCCGTCCTTCATACAGTCGGCGATGAAGAGTTCCTTGCTGTCCTTGATTCCCTGCGCCTTCTGCACGGGGTTCACCGGGCAGGCGACGTTGCCGCCGCAGATGGCGGAGTTGCCGCCCACCACGCTCATTTTTTCGAGCATCAGCACCTTGAGGCCGGCGCGGCCGGCTTTAAGGGCGCAGGCCATGCCCGCAAAGCCCGAACCGATGATGACGACATCGAAGGTTTCGTCGTAATTCTTGACGGCGGCAGCCGGAATGCCGGCGTTTGCGGCAGCAGAAGCCATGACGGCGGCGGAGGCAACGGCGGCACTCTTTAAAAAGCCGCGGCGGCTGGTATCGATCGTTTCCATTTCACATTCCTCATCGATAATGGGACGGGCGGTTCATCAGAACCCGCGTCCCGGTTAGGTTGACGAGGCGTCATTCTGAGCGCCGGACGGGCGGTTCTCTACATCCTGCGGGATGGGGTCTACCGCCCGCGGGATGTAGCGTCGGAAACAGACTTTTTCCAGAATGCCCGGCAAGAAAAACGTCGGTTGATGCCGATGCTTTTTGAGACCTCAACGAATACGGAACCCGACCATGAAACACACTCTCATCGCCGTTTTGGCGTGTTTGGCGGCCGTGACCGCCGCTCAGGCGGCGGCTTTGGCCGATAAGCACATTGCCAAGGGGCTGCAGTGCGCCGTTTGTCACGGGCCTGATCAGAAAAATCTGCAGGAACCGACGACTGAAACCTGCACGGCCTGTCACAACGTGAAGGCGCTGGTGGCGAAAACGAAGAACGTAAAACCCGCGAATCCTCATTTCTCACCGCATTACCAGGATCAGTTGGACTGCACCAACTGCCATATGGGGCACCAGGAAAGCGAAAATTTCTGCAACCAGTGTCACCAGTTTGATTTCAAGGTGCCGTAACGACGCCTCTGAATCTCTTTCTCTCTCCTTGATTTTTTGGGAGCCTGTTTTTTTGAAACGGTGCTCCCTTTTTTCACCCCCGGATCAGCCGAGCGCGGTATCCAGCACCATCATGACGATGAACCCCGCCAGAACGGCGAGCGTCCCCGAGTCTGAATGCGAATCAAGGTGCGCCGCCGGGATGAGTTCTTCCACGACGACGTAGAACATGGCGCCCGCAGCAAAGGCGAGAAGCCACGGCATGAAGGGGGTAATGACGCCGACGACGGCGACCGTGAGAAGTCCGAAAACGGGTTCGACGAGCCCCGAGAGCGTGCCTCCTGCGAAGGCTTTCCAGCGGCTTAAACCGCAGCTTCTTAACGGCAACGCCACGGCAGTTCCTTCCGGAATATTCTGAATGCCGATTCCGAGGGCCAAAGCCGCGGCGGCGGAATAAGTGCCGGGGTCGCCGGACAAAGCCGCAACGGCAAATGTGAGGCCGACGCTCATGCCCTCCGGGATGTTGTGCAGCGTCACCGCGAGCGCCAAAAGGGTTGTACGGTCAAGGTCTGTAGCGGGGCCTTCGGGCGTTTCCGAATCCGGATGCTGATGCGGCAGCAGTTTGTCCAAAAGTCCGAGAAAAAGCGCCCCTAAAACGAAACCGCCGGCGGCAGGAATCCAACCGGGCGTTCCGGTTTTTTGGGCTGAGTCGATCGCCGGAATCAAAAGTGACCAGACACCCGCGGCGAGCATGATGCCGGCAGCAAATCCGAGCGTGATACTCTGAACCGCTTTGCCGGTCGGATGCTTTAAAAAAAGCACAAAAGCGGCACCGACGGTCGTCATCGAAAAGGTGAAGGTTGTTGCCCAGAAGACCGCCGTCAGGGGATCGGCGGGTATTGTGAGCCATGTCGTTGAAAACATGATGAGTTCCTTGCTCCTCGGGGTCGGGGAACGGTTGCACTGAGAGTTTCAGGCGATTCTCGGCTGCAACAGGAAAGGCGTTATGTTACCGCGTGCGCGACCGGTCGGCGACAAGGGGAAAAGGTGTGCGCCGTGCCGCCGAATGCTTTAAGATGCAGCTCCGTAAGTTGAAAGGAGCCGGTCGCAGCGTGACGAACGCCGTGAGGTTCCTTTTTTTGTGAGAGCCGGTCTTCAGCTTCGGTACCTGTCTGATGATTGAAGACGGATTCGGCTCCGAGGACGAACACAGGTAGAATTAATTAGTTTTTTTGCCGAACTCATTGTCGAAGGAGTTTCAAAGATGGAAAACACGAACCCGAAGACCATTCGGGAAATGTTGGAGCCCGCCATCATGAAGGCCGGCGGTTGGGTGAATACGCACGCACACGCGGATCGGGCGTTCACGTTGTCGCCCGAAGTGCTGGAGATGCGCCGCACCTGCACGCTGCAGCAGAAGTGGGACGCGTTGGATCGCTTAAAGAGCGAAAGCACGGAAGAAGATTTCTACCGTCGTTTTTCCATGTTCTTTGAACTCATGATCAGCCAGGGATGCAAGGCCTGCGCTACGTTCGTCGATATCGATCCGCAGAGCCGAGACCGTGCGATCAAGGCGGGCCTGCGAGCCCGTGAGCACTACGAGGATCAGATTACTGTGAAGTTCGCTAATCAGACCTTGAAGGGTGTGATTGATCCCGAAGCCCGCAAGTGGTTCGACATCGGCGCGGAGCTGGTGGACATCATCGGCGGGTTGCCCAAGCGCGACGAGCGCGACTTTGGGCGCGCCGCGGAGGCCTTTGACATTCTCCTCGGTACCGCCAAGGCTCAGGGCAAGATGGTGCACTGCCACGTCGATCAGTTCAACATGTCGAGCGAATACGAAACGGAAATGCTCGCGCATAAGACAATCGAGCACGGCATGCAGGGACGCGTCGTGGCGATTCACGGTATTTCGATCGGCGCGCACTCCAAGATGTACCGTCAGCGCCTCTATGACCTTTTGAAGGAAGCCCAGGTCTACGTCGTCTGTTGTCCTACGGCCTGGATTGACACTGCCCGTACGGAATCGATCGGCCCCATGCACAATTCAATGACGCCGGTGGACGAACTGGTGCCCGCCGGAATTCCCGTCGCTTTGGGTACCGACAACGTCTGCGACGCGATGGTGCCATGGAGTGCGGGCGACATGTGGCACGAACTGCAGCTTTTGGCGACGGGGTGCCGCTTCGATGATTTTGAAGCGCTGGTGAAGATTGCAACGGTGAACGGGCGCCGGGTGCTCGGTTTGGATGCGGAGTAACGAAAATGACGACGAAATTTAAACCCAGCTACACGAGTTCGATTGCCGAAGACATTATGGCGGAGCGCCTTCTGCGCGCGAAAGCCGTGGAGTTTCTCACCGAAACACCGATGCGTCTTAAGTCCGGTCTGATTTCGCCGGTGTACGTCGACAACCGCAAGCTTTACTACGATCCGGAAGCGTGGTCGGACGTCATCGAAACGATGGCAAGCCGCGTCGAGGAATTCGGGCTGGAGTTCGACGTGGTGGCGGGCGTAGAGGCCGCGGGGAGCATGCACGCGGCGGCGCTTGCGTACCGGTTGCGGCTTCCTGCCATCATGGTGCGCCAGAAGGCGAAGACCTACGGCAATTTGTCCCGCATTGAAGGCGGAGACGTGAAGGGCAAGAATGTGCTTCTTCTCGAAGACCACATTTCAACGGGGCTTTCTTGTCTGGACGCCATTCACGCGCTGCGCCAGGAAGGCGCGACCGTGACGCAGGTGATGTCGATTACGAACTACGCCATTCCGGAAACCGTGAAGCTTTTTGAAGAAGACGGCATCAAGACATTTGACGTCATCGCCTTTGATAAGGTGGTGAAAAAAGCGCATGCCATCGGCGAAATCAACGCCGAAGAGGAAAAGCTCGTGCTCGAATGGCTCAAAACGCCGTGGACTTGGGCGGCGATGCACGGCAAGGTCGCGATCGCCCGCGAAAACTGACCGAGCGGCGACTCGGATGAAGCCGACATCTTGTTCTTTTGGCTGAGCCGGGTGTCGGCTTTTCTGTCTTTGCCGGCGGCGGGCCTACAATCCCGTCGTTCCCCGTATTTGCTTCTTTTCCCGTTACCCCCATGCTTTTGCCGGACAATAACCTTCTTGAAGACATCAAAGCCCGCTTGATGGCGCAGGCCGAAGCGGGCGGCCATATCGACACTGAAACGGAATTGGCGGAACACTTCGGCGTCACGCGCTATCGCATCCGCAAAGAGCTGGACCTCTTGAGCCAGATGGGACTCTTAAGGCGACAGCCTAAAAACGGCATTGAGGTGCTCACCGTGACGCGCGAGAGCCTCACGGATCAGATCCGCTCGCGGCTGGCGATCGCCAATTACCCGCTGGATGAATTCGTTGAGGCCCGTATCTGGATTGAAACGTCGCTCATCAAACTCATCGTCCCTCGGATTAAGGCTTCGGACGCGTTGAAGCTTGAGGGGATCTTGGCGCGAATGGAGACGCATGCCGCCGAGCCCGAAGTGGCCGACGCCTGCGACCGGGAATTTCATATGACGTTGATGGAAATTTGCGGGAATCCCCTGTTGCAGATTTTTTCGGGCGTTCTCGTCTGTTGGTTCGAAGAAACTGCCGTGGAAGTGCGCCGCATGAATGCGCGCTTTTTTGAAGAAACGGCGGCGGAACTGAGACGGATTCTGACGGCGATCCGACGGGGGGACGGGGCGGAAGCCGAACGACTTTTGACGCGCCACCTGACGGATCAGACCGCGTTCTTCTCGCAGAAACTTCGGCAAGACGCCGCCTTTTCGGCGTTGCGCCCCTTAAAATAACCTGATTCTTAATTTGAACGGCTCGAAACCTATGAGTTGGCTCACGCGAATTCTTCCCAAAATTTCCACGAAGTCCGGCGACAATGCTGAAAAACGCAAGTCGGTGATCCCGCCCGGACTTTGGATCAAGTGTCCGCACTGCGAACAGGTGCTCTATCAGTCGGAATTGGACGACAGTCTGAAGGTGTGCCCGAAGTGCGGCTACCACATGCGCTTAGGAGCGCGGGCGCGGTTGAACGCCTTTTTGGATTGGAAGGGGACGCATGAAGAAATCGGCGCCGAGGTGCGGCCGGTGGATACCTTGAATTTCGTGGATTCACAGCCCTATCCGCAGCGCTTGGAAACGTACGCCAAGAAAACGCATGAAACGGACGCACTCGTCGTGATGCGCGGGGAACTCAGAAAGGAACCGATTGTTGCGGCGGCGTTTGAATTCGGGTTCATGGGCGGCTCGATGGGAAGCGTCGTGGGCGAACGGTTTGCGCTCGGCGTGCAGCGAAGCCTGCAGGAACATATTCCCTTCGTGACGTTTACGAGTACAGGGGGTGCCCGCATGCAGGAAGGGTTGCTCTCTCTTATGCAGATGGCGAAGACCAACGCCGCGGTGGCGCTTTTGGGCGAAGCGAAGATTCCCTACATTTCCGTTTTGACCGATCCCACGATGGGAGGCGTCTCGGCGTCCTTTGCCTTCATGGGGGACGTCGTCATTGCCGAACCCCGGGCTCTCATCGGTTTTGCCGGTCCCCGAGTGATCGAACAGACCGTACGGGAAAAACTGCCCGAAGGATTCCAGCGTTCGGAAATGCTTCTTGAAAAAGGCGCGATCGACATGATCGTCGACCGTCGCGAACTGCGGCCGGTTGTGGCCGAACTCGTGGCGCTTCTCGGTAAAAAGGCGACGCCTGCGGCATAAAACGTCCCGGCGAATTGTATTCGTCTGCTACAGAATGAAGCCGGGGACGGAGCGCTTTGCTAAACTCGGCTTCACTTTGCGCCGGCAAGTGAGAAAAACCGGTGTTCATTACGAAAGAATTGAGGAATTGGATTCATGGTTAAGACAGCGATGCGTGCTGCGGCGCTTACGTCGGCAGCAGTGGCTCTTACGGGCTGCAATGTGCTGGGGGTCAATTTTTCCGACGACAAGGTTCAGTATGAATCGAGTACGTCGCGCGCGCCGCTGGAGATTCCGCCGGATCTGACGTCGATTCCGAAGAACGACCGCTTTACGGTACCGACGCGCCCGCAGATCGTGAGCGCAAACGCCGAAGCCGCCAAGGAAGAAATGGCAGCCCGTAAGAACGGGGACGCGCCGAGTCAGATTCTGCCTGCGACCGAAGTGGCCAAGGTGGTGCGCGACGGGCAGATCCGTTACGTGCACGTGAACGAGCCCGCGGAAAAAGTGTGGCCGGTGCTGCAGGACTTCTGGGGAACGGTGGGGCTCACCGTGAAGGATCAGGATGCCGCAAGCGGCGTCATGCAGACCGAGTGGGCCGAGAATAAGGCGAACCTTCCCAAGGACATCATCCGCGGCACGATCGGCAAGGTGCTCGACGTCGTTTACGACACCGGTGAACGCGACCAGTACCGTGCCCGCATGGAACGCAACGACGACGGTACCTGCGACATCTACATCACGCATAAGCAGATGGTGGAAGTCTTAAAGGGCAAACAGGAAGATTCGACCATTTGGCAGCCGGGACCTTCGGATCCGCAGTTGGAAGCGGAAATGCTGACGCGCCTCGCGCAGAAACTCGAAACGGAATTCAACCCCGCGGCTAAGCCTGAGGAACAGAGGGCCTTGGACGCCTTGGCCGCCGTGAAGTACGTGCCCGTGAGCGAAGTCGTAAAGGCGGCGGACGGAACGCCTGAAGCCGTGGTGATTTCCGAACCCTTTGACCGCGCTTGGCGACGCGTGGGGGTGGCTCTTGACCGTGCCGGCTTTGACATTACGGATCGCGACCGCCGCGAAGGGCTCATCATGGTGAAGTACCTGGATCCGGACTACGAAAAGGAAGCGAAGAAGGCCCAGGGGTTCTTCTCCAATATGTTCGGCAAGGGGAGCGCTGTTGATCCCGTGCCGTATCAGATTCGCCTGACGCCCGAAGGCGATTCGACGCGCGTCACCGTGTCGGGTGCCGACGGTAAGGTAGACACGACCGGTGTGGCGCCGCGCATTGTGAACCTGATCGGCGAACAGACCCGGTAAACGGAGTTCCGACAAAGAGCCGGCAAGCGTCGTAGAAGGCGTTCGTCGGCTTTTTCTTTCGGGAGAAGACTATGGGTGACTTAGTGAGTTTCAGCCTGTCGGGACGGACGAGCCGGCGCCATTATTGGGCGGCGTTGCTCCTTTTGACGCTTTTGGGCGTTGCCGTGGAAAGTCTGCAGGACTTTCTTTTCGGCATCACGATTTCGGAAACGGGATTTAACGTTGCGACGGGACTCCTGTCGGCGGCGGGGCTCATTATCGGTTGGTTCACCATCACGCTTTTCGTGCGGCGCTTTCACGACATTGACCGCACGGGTTGGTGGGCGCTTTCCGTCTTCATTCCCTTTTTCGTGCCGGTGGGCGTCATTGTTCTGGGGTGCCTCAGGGGAAGCGACGGCGAAAACCGCTACGGCCCCGTGCCTGGACGGGCGGCGCAGGCAGCGCTCGAAGATACCGTGCGGCTTTTAAACGAATTGGCTCATCTTAAGGCCGCAGGCGCCGTCACCGACGAAGAATACGAGGCACAGAAAAAGCGGCTTCTCAACGGACACTAACGGAAAACATCATGGAAACGATTACGAAAGACAAATTGGTGACGATTGCCGTCAAGATGTATGACCTGCAGGGGCATTTGTTGGAAGAAACGCCGACTGGCGGCTACAGCTACCTGCACGGGCATGCGGACATTTTCCCCAAGATCGAAACGATGCTTGAAGGGAAGAAAAAAGGCGACCGCGCGGTGGTGACGTTAGAACCCGAGGATGCCTTCGGTGAATTTGACGACGAGGCGATTTATCTTGTGGACGTTGAAAAACTCGGCGACCCCGAAACCATTGTGCCGGGGTTGGTGTTTGATCACGTGCCGGGGGAAGCCGACGACGGCCGAAACTACCGCGTGACGGACGTGGCCGAAGGCAAGGCCGTTTTAGATGCCAACCATCCGTACGCGGGGTGGACGTTGAAGTTTGACGTCGAAGTCTTGGCGGTGGAAGAAACCGACGGCCGCGAAGTGACGGGGACGGATGAAACCGTCGTGCCGTCTTTTCTGGGGCTTGCCGACAAAATCATCGACGAAGAAGACGATGACAATACGGACTATGCCGCAGCGGAAACGGATCGCCGTTAAAAGAAACACCGTATAATCAAACATTACCCGTGTCGGCGGACACACCATTTCCTTTCTGGAGACAGACCAAAGTGAACCGGAAACTTTATCCGCATCCCTTCTTTGCCCGTGAAGGCTGGCCCATCATCGGGGCTTCGCTCGTGATTGCACTTCTCGTGCAGTTTTTGGCCGGGGGCTTCTGGGCCTTCGTCGTGTGGGTGCTCTTTCTTTTTGTGCTGCAGTTTTTCCGTGATCCCTGCCGCGAACAGACGACGGACGAGAAGGCCGTGGTGAGTCCGGTGGACGGACGCGTGATCAGGATCGAAGAAACGGTTTGTCCTTATACCGGGGAAGACGCCCGCGTGATTTCGGTCTTTATGAACGTCTTCAACGTCCACAGTCAGAAGGCGCCCGTGGCGGGTAAGATCGAAAAGATCGAATACTGGCCCGGGAAGTTCTTCAACGCCGCTTTGGATAAGGCGAGCGAACAGAATGAACGCAACGCCGTGACGGTGGTGACGCCCACGGGGGCCCGCGTCTGTTTCGTGCAGATCGCGGGGCTCGTTGCCCGCCGCATTCTCTGCTACCGCCAGATCGGGGACTCGTTGGCCCGCGGCGAACGCTACGGCTTCATTCGTTTCGGGAGCCGCGTTGACGTTTATATCCCGCGTTCCTGGGACGTGAAAGTAACAATCGGAGAAAAAGTCACCGGGGTTTCCACGGTGCTTGCCCGAGAAGTTCCGTAAGATTAACAGGAACCCGTCCGGCGTTCGGGCGGGTTTTCATCATAGGGAGTCTGAATTCATGGCTACTCGCCTCCGCCGGCGCCCGGTTCGGGGCCGCATGATCGAAGCCGGCCGTCGCCGGGTTCGTACGGTGCGCACACGCGGTATTTTTGTTCTGCCGAATTTATTTACGGCGGCGTCTTTGTTCTGCGCGTTTCTTTCCATCGTCCAGGCGATGGATCAGCATTTTTCCTTTGCAGCCGTCATGATTTTCTTGTCGATGATTTTCGACGGGATGGACGGCCGCGTGGCGCGGTTGACGCATACTGCGAGCGAATTCGGCGTTCAGTTCGATTCCATTGCCGACATGACGGCTTTCGGGGTGGCACCGGCCCTCGTGATGTACAAGTTCTGCCTCTTTGAAATCGGTGCCTTCGGGTGGGCGGCGGCGTTCGTGTACTGTCTCTGCGCGGGGATTCGTCTCGCGCGCTTTAACTGCAACGTGGGGGTGGTAGACAAGCGCTTCTTCCAGGGGCTTGCAAGTCCCGCGGCTGCTGCGCTTGTCGCAGGATTCGTGTGGCTTGCGGTCGAAAATAAGCTCCCCCTGTGGTTAAACGACCATTTGGCGTGGATCGCTTTCGTGGTGACGCTTTACGCAGGGCTCACGATGGTTTGTAACGCCCCCTTCTGGTCGGGAAAGTCGGCGGCAAGCTTCAAGACGATGCCGTTCTGGATGATCGTCGTGGGGGCGGTGCTCTTCATTCTCATTTCCGGTAATCCTTCGTTGGCAATATTTACGCTTTTCTGCCTTTATGCGTTGAGCGGCTATGTGTACGCCGGATGGCTCTTTTTCATGGATAAGCCAAATCCCGTGGTGCCGGGCGCCAAGGCCGAATACGAAAAACGGATGGCGGAAGAAGCGAAGGCGTAATTTTCCTGACTCATTTTGTCCGTCGGCGGCAGCTCGTTCTTTCGGGAATCGGCTGCCGTTTTCTTTTTTTGTCGCGCCGCTTTTACGCCGCCCGCGTCCGACGTCATTAGAATGCGCATGAGCGGCCGATGAGGTTTCCGCAGCGCGGAGGTCGGTTGGCCGTTTCCCCCGACAGACTGCTAAAGGAATAGCCATGCGAATGAAATTTACCCTGGTGGCTCTGAGTGCCGCGCTTTTGGCGGGCAGCGTGAGTGCTGCTGAACTCAATGCCTATTCGATCATGCCTGAAAAGTATGCATCGAAGATTTTCGCTGAGTTTACGAAGGACACCGGCATCAAGGTGAATTTCCTGCGTTTCTCCTCCGGCGAAGCCCTGGCGCGTCTCACGGCAGAGAAGGGAAATCCTCAGGTCGACGTGATGTTGGGCGGGCCCGCGGATACGTATGCCGCCGGCATTAAGGACGGCATTTTCGAAGCGTATCGCCCCAAGGATTCCGACGCGATTGCCGCAAACCTCCGTGATCCGGGCAACCACTGGACGGGGATCGGCGTGATTCCGCTTTGCTTCTTAACGAACACGAAGTTCCTCGAAAAGAACAAGATGCAGGCGCCCGAAAAGTGGGCCGACCTCTTGGATCCCCGCTATAAGAACGGTCTGCAGATGGCGGATGCCCGTACGTCGGGTACCGCGACGGAACGCATCTACTCTCTCGTGAAGATCATGGGTGAAGACGAAGCCTTTAAGTTCCAGAAGGCGATGAACGCCAACATCCAGATGTACACGAAGAGCGGCGCGGGCGGTGCGATGCCGATCGCCACCGGCCAGTGCGCTTCCGGTATTTTCTACATCGTGGACGCTCTGGACATCCAGCAGCAGGGCTACCCCGTGAAGATCACCTACCCGAAGGACGGCGTGAGCTTCGGTATTGAAGCTACCGGCGTCATCGCAGGCGGTAAGCACAACGCGGAAGCGAAGAAGTTCGTCGACTGGGCGGCGAGCAAGAAGTTTGCGCAGTTCATCGTCGACAACAAGATCAACTACGTGCCCACCCGCAACGACGTGAAGACCTCCAACCCGATTTTGGATCTCACGAAGATCAATACGGTGACGGTGGACGTCGCTTGGAAGGGTGAAAACCGCAAGCGCTTCACGCAGCGTTGGATCAACGAAGTCATCAAGTAAAAGTCTCCTTTCGTTCCCGCTTGAGGTCTGACCGCAGGCGGGTTTTTTCACCCGTCTCGGAAACTTCCTATGGCGATATGTTCTCAGACGGCCGGAAGCGATGCCGCAACGAAGCTCACGGTACTCATGCTGTGGCTCTTGCTTGCGGCATTTGTCGTTTATCCTCTGGCCCGCCTGCTTCTCATGGCCTTCACGGCCGACGGCAGCTTCACGCTCGCCAATTTAAGACCCTTCATCGACAGTTGGTACGACCGTCAGGCGGCCGTCAACAGTATTCTTCTCGGCTGCTCGGTGGGACTCGCGGGAACGGTGCTGGGCTTTATCTTTGCCTATGCCGTCACACGGCTTTCGATGCCCAAGTGGCTCAAGATGGCGGTGAGCGCCGTGACGCTCCTTCCCCTTATTTCCCCGCCCTTTACGAGCAGTATCGCATTGACGCTCTCCTTGGGGCCCAACGGGATTCTCTTGGAGTTCTTGGGGCTCGGCAACTTTAATTTCTACGGCTTCTGGGGAACCTTCATTTCGGAGACGCTCACTTTTTTTCCAGTGGCGTTCATGACGCTTTCGACGATTCTCGCGCGCATCGATCCCAATCTGGAGGATGCGGCGTATTCACTGGGGGCTTCAAGTTTCAAGGTGTTCCGCTCGGTGACGCTTCCCTTGGCAGCACCCGGCATTGCGAATGCGTTCCTGCTCGTCTTTTCCTGCTCGCTTGCGGACTTTGCAACGCCGCAGGTGTTGGGCGGGCATTCGTTCCCGGTGCTCCCCACGCAGGCCTACCTGCAGATTACCGGAATGTATGACTTTAAGGGCGGTTCAGCTTTGTCCTTCATGCTCCTCATTCCGGCAATTGCGGTTTATGTGCTGCAGCGCTATTGGGTGGGTAAAAAGAGCTACGTCACGGTCTCCGGAAAGGCGGGCGGCCGCAGTTCCGTGAAGGGCCCGGGTCTCATGCTCACTTCCGGCATCGTCGGCGTCGTTGCCTTTGTATCCGTCTTCATCATGTACCTCTACGCCATCATCCTCTCGGCGTCGATGGTGAAGATTTGGGGCATCAACAATACGCTGACGCTCGAACACTATGAGTATGTCTTTACGTACGGCATGAAGGCGATCAAGGATACGCTTCTCATTGCCTGCATCGGCACGCCCTTGGGCGGGCTGCTCGCCGTCTTGGTGGGCTACGCCACGACGCGGTTGAAGGTGCGGGGAAGCCGGACGCTGGAAACGGTGTCGCTTTTAAACTACACGCTCCCCGGCACCGTGGTGGGTATTGCCTACATCATCGCGTTTAACGACAAGCCCATCGTTCTCACCGGAACGCTCTACATTCTGGTCGCGGCCTACGTCTTCCGTTATTCGTCGGCGGGGATCCGCAATGTCATTGCGGCGCTGACGCAGATCGATCCCTCGATCGAAGAAGCCAGCCGCAGCTTGGGGGCGTCGTCCGTCAAGACCTTTACGTCGGTGACGGTACCCCTCGTGCTCCCGGCGATCTTGGCCGGGATGCGCTACCTCTTCATTCACTCGATGACCGCCATCAGCGCCACCATTTTCTTGGTGTCCGTGCATTGGACCCTCATCACGACCCGCATTTTGGAATGTATGACGGAACTGCAGTTTGCGCAGGCCTGTGCTTTCTCCATTGTGCTGATCGGCCTCGTATTCATTGCGTCGGGCGTTATGAATCTCATTGCCCGAGCCCTGTGTCGCAACGGCGACGCGATCGGAGTTCACTAAATGACCGTTTCTTTGGAACTGCGCGGATTGGCGCGCTCGTATGTGAAGGACAATGAAACCTTCTACGCTGTGGACAATGTGAATCTCACGGTGGCGCCCGGCGAATTTCTGACGTTTTTAGGGCCTTCGGGCTGCGGTAAGACAACGACCCTTCGAATGATTGCCGGGTTTGAAACCCCGACGGGCGGCGCTATTTTGGTGGACGGCAAAGACATGACGACCGTGCCCGCCAACGAGCGCAACATGGGGTTCGTCTTTCAGAACTACGCCCTTTTTCCTCACATGACGATTTTCGACAACGTGGCCTACGGACTGCGGATCCGCAACGTCACCGGGGACGAATTGGCTCGCAAGGTGCGCGAAGGATTGGAAATGGTGGGACTGGCCAAAGCCGAACACCGTTACCCCAATCAGTTGTCCGGGGGCGAGCAGCAGCGTGTGGCGTTGGCACGCGTTTTGGTGCTGCGCCCGTCCATTCTTCTGATGGACGAACCGTTGAGCAACCTTGATGCGAAGCTGCGTCTTCACATGCGCACTGAAATCCGCCGCATTCAGCAGGAACTGCAGTTGACGTGCCTTTATGTGACGCATGACCAGAAGGAAGCGCTCACGATGTCGGACCACATCATGGTGATGAACCACGGACACATCGAGCAGCTGGGCACTCCGATGGAACTCTACGAAGATCCGGCGACGCCGTTTGTCGCGGACTTCATCGGGCAGGCGAACTTGATCCCGGGCGTTCTCGCTGGGATCAATGAGGCGGGCTATGCGCAATTTAAGGTTGGGAACCGCATTCTCCGCGCCCGCATAGGACGGCAGAATGCGCCCGCCGTCGGCGAAAAGGGACTGCTCGTCGTTCGTCCGGAAAACCTGCGCCTCACGGGCGAGGACAACCGAGTACCGATGAAGATCGTCAACCGACTCTTCGAAGGCGACCGGATCGATTACGATGCGGTGATCGAAGGCAGCGGACAGACGAAGCCCTTTACGCTTGCGGTACCGTTCCTGCCGGGAATGACGTGGTCGGAGCCGGGGATCACGGCGGAGGTGTCGTTCATCCCTGAAGCGGGGGTGGTAATCCGCGGCTAAAATCGTGCTTCGGTGCTCTACGAAACACCTCGGCTCAGCGCCGGGGTGTTTTGGTTTATAGGGGCGGTTTTTTCGAGGTTAACCGTATGCAGCTCAGCCGGTCTCATTACACGTTCGTGGGGTGTTTGGCCCCCATCTGCTGGGGGATGAGCGTTCCCTTTGTGCGGCTCGTGGCGGAACACGTGGGGCAGCCTTTGGGGATGATGCTGCTTTGCGGTATCGCGTCCTTTATTCTCCTGAAAGTCGTCGGATGAATCCACGTTACCTCAAGCAGTCACCCCCAACAGTCTGAGGAAGAGTTCATCTCGGCGG
>UQUM01000004.1 GCA_900544255.1 uncultured Sutterella sp. | reverse complement strand
GCCGCAAATAGCGATTACCTTTTGCGGCTCGTCCGCTATACCGTTTTCCGGCAGACTCCATAGTTCCAGGACAAACACCGACCCAAGAGGCAAGGTGAGCGGCATCCGGGAAACTGGAGAGATCATTGGTGACTTCAGCAAAAATCACCCGAGCAGCGCGTTCTTTGATGCCGGGAACTGTCATCAGGCGATTGATCCACGGCTGATAATTGTCCTGCATAACTTTGAGCAGAGCGTAAAGCTCTTCACATGTTTGTGACAGAGCCTCCATGTGCTGCTTTTGGATGCGCAACTGCATAGCCATGGCGGGAGAGACCGCAAAATCAAGAGCGTCCAAAATTTCGGCAGCCGATTTGCGAAGACGTCGGCCATGTATCTTAATCGCATCAATCAGTTGCTCACGCGTTCCCTCGGCAAGCACTTCAAGGATGGCTGTAGCCGCTTTACCTCGAACGTCACTGAAAACCGAACTGGCACGGCAGCCAATAAAATTCAAAGTTTTCAGGTAACGACTTCGAGCCCGAGATTGCTCATCCGTTGTTTTGGACAACAACCGTGATACGGTTCTCATTTCCCGGAAGCATTTCGCTGGCACGAAAGAACTGCGAACATTGCCGATTCGGGCATACAGCGCAAGGCGCTCGGCGTCCTGCTTATCGGATTTTCGACCAACGATGGCTTTGAAATCACGAGCATTGATCAAGCTCAACTGCCGATTGGTAAACCCAACGGATTCCAGCGCCTCATAAGGGCTGAACCACAGAACACCGGTGGATTCCATTAGGATCTGCTCGGGATGGCGATTCCGACACCAATCGGTGAATTTGGCCAGTTCGGAAGCGGTAGTACCGAACGAGCAGACTTCGGTGGTGATTTCGTCGGATTCGCGATTGCAGTACTGATAAGCGCAAACCAGAATGTCGTGATGAACATCGATGCCGATTGCGCTATTGAAAAGTGCTTTAGCCACTGCACCGGTTGTCGGTATTGAATTCCGGCGCACGAAGGCTGACGCAGCTTTCTTGTTTGCCGTACAATGGCTCATAAGACCTCCGTTTTTAAAAAAACGGTTAGTCGAAAGGGCCTCAGTACGCAAAATCGCACTGGTAAAGCGAAAAACATGCAGTCACTGACGGAAGTCAGCGCTCATTTTTTCACGCGACTGGCATCGAACGCCAGATCAATAGAGGGTGCGAAAACCAGCAAGAGCTGCAATTTTTGTTCGGCTGCAGTCTGAGAACGCCTGCAGACCAAAAAACGTACGCAGTCTGATGAGCGCGCTGGGGCCCCGTCTCTTTCATCATACAGGGTGAGCCTTAAGAAACCAACGGCCCATCAGAATTTTTATTTTTCCCGAAGTCTGGAACTCGGAATGGCCCTTACGGTGCCGGCATGGCTTTCCACCCGGTGGGACAGGCGCGCACCGTTGGACATCAGCCTTGTTCGGCTTCGCACCAATAAACGGTCTTTTGGGCGGAAGTCGTTTTCGTTGTGGTGGTCGTTGTCGTCGTAGTGACGGAATCTAAAACTGAAAGCGCAGCAGGGAGCGCGTAGGTGGGTTGCTCCACGGTGTAAGTCGGGGTGCGGACGGACTGCGTCACGCCGTAAACGAGAGTACCGGCGGCGATAGGAGCCCAGAGCTAGGCATAGTCATTGTTGTGCCAGGAACGGTGGCGGTGATGCGGCGGCGGAACCGGACGGGGCGGAGGCGCCGGGGGATGAGCGCCGGGACCGCCGAATCCGGGGCCGCCCGGGCCGCCGTGGGGGGCGGCGAAAGCCGGTGTTGCAAGACTGAGCGTGCAGGCAGAGGCAAGGCCTGCGACCGAAGCGGTGAATTTCGTAAAAGCAGTCATGGCGGCCTCCTTGCTGAAAAGGTTGTTGGGAGTTCTTTCATAAGAAGGGGCGCCGAAAGACAGGAGTTTTTCGTTTGGAAACGCGGCTTGACAAAGGAGAGCACATTGCAAAGAAAGGCAAAGGCCATCCGAAACGACGAACGACAACGGCCGGAAATTGAGGCACAATAAAAGATCAGCCGATTTCCGGCGAGAAGAAAAGAGGAAACCGTGCGCTATACGGAAAAACGCAGACAGTTCACCCGAGAAATTAACTTCGTGAAGCAGGCCATGTTCTTTGCGACGGCAGCGGCCTTTGCCGCCGGTGCGTCGGACATGGCCGGAAACGCCGTCGCCGGCGGGCTGGGTAATTTCGGGATTCTGCTGATCCTGGTGCGCGTGTACTTTATGGCGCCCGTCGTCATTGCGTCGGTGCGGGCGCAGGACAGTCAGTGGGCAGCCGAAGAAGAGGCGGAACTCATGCGGCGTACTCCTTGGGTTCATATAGTGGGACGCGCGGGCTGGGGGCTTCTTTTTGTGAGCGTCGGGTTGCAGCTTCTCTTGGATGTAGCTTGACAAGCGTGTCGTTTTCGGAGACAATTCGCTTCTTCACGGCAGTAATGGGTATGCTTTGCAGCACGTGCCCTGGGACAAAAAGAACGCGAAAGTGTTGCTTTTTTGTCTCGATCGGTGGTGTGCGCAGTGAGGAGACTTGACAAAAGCTCCGGCAGCCCGCATAATCTGCCATTCGCTACGGAGGGGTGCCCGAGTGGCTAAAGGGGGCAGACTGTAAATCTGTTGGCTTACGCCTACGATGGTTCGAATCCATCCCCCTCCACCAGCGATCACATTGCACGAATTGCAGTGAGGTAGGAAATCGATCCGAATTGCAAGTCGTAATGCAGGCGGGTGTAGCTCAATGGTAGAGCTGAAGCCTTCCAAGCTTATGACGAGGGTTCGATTCCCTTCACCCGCTCCAATTTTCAAGTGTGCCCGTGTGGCTCAGTGGTAGAGCACTCCCTTGGTAAGGGAGAGGTCATGCGTTCGATCCGCATCACGGGCACCAGTAATTTTTCGTTTGACAATTTTTGAATACAACCGGAAAAGTTTCCGGCTTTTGTTCAGGAGTTAAACCATGGCAAAAGAGAAGTTTGAGCGCACCAAGCCGCACGTCAACGTCGGCACGATCGGTCACGTTGACCACGGTAAGACGACGCTCACGGCTGCTATCTGCACGGTGCTTTCCAAGCACTTCGGCGGTGAAGCTAAGGCCTATGATCAGATCGACGCGGCTCCTGAAGAAAAGGCCCGCGGCATCACGATCAACACCGCTCACGTGGAATACGAAACGGCGCATCGTCACTACGCTCACGTTGACTGCCCGGGGCACGCCGACTATGTGAAGAACATGATTACGGGTGCTGCCCAGATGGACGGCGCCATCCTCGTTGTGTCCGCGGCTGACGGCCCCATGCCCCAGACCCGTGAACACATCCTGCTCGCCCGTCAGGTGGGCGTTCCCTACATCATCGTGTTCCTCAACAAGTGCGACATGGTTGATGATCCGGAACTGCTCGAACTCGTGGAAATGGAAGTTCGCGAACTTCTTTCTTCCTACGACTTCCCCGGCGACACGATCCCCATCATCAAGGGTTCGGCCAAGCTCGCCCTCGAAGGCGACCAGAGCGAAATCGGCGAACCGGCCGTGCTGAAGCTTGCCGAAACGCTCGACAGCTACATCCCGACGCCGGAACGTGCGCTTGACCAGCCGTTCCTGATGCCGATCGAAGACGTGTTCTCCATCTCCGGCCGCGGCACCGTGGTGACGGGTCGTGTGGAACGCGGCGTGATCCGCGTCGGCGACGAAATCGAGATCGTCGGTATCAAGCCCACTGCCAAGACGACCTGCACGGGCGTTGAAATGTTCCGTAAGCTCCTTGACGAAGGCGAAGCCGGTGACAACGTCGGTATTCTTCTGCGCGGCACGAAGCGTGAAGACGTGGAACGCGGCCAGGTGCTCGCCAAGCCGGGCACGATCACCCCGCACACGAAGTTCACCGCTGAAGTGTACGTGCTGACGAAGGAAGAAGGCGGCCGTCACACTCCGTTCTTCAAGGGCTATCGTCCCCAGTTCTACTTCCGTACGACGGACGTGACGGGTACGATCGAACTGCCGGAAGGCACCGAAATGGTGATGCCCGGCGACAACATCACGATGACCGTCCAGCTGATCTGCCCGATCGCTATGGAACAGGGTCTGCGCTTCGCTATCCGCGAAGGCGGCCACACGGTCGGCGCCGGCGTTGTTGCTAAGATCATCGAGTAATATCTTCCCAAACGATCGGTTCCTTTAAAAAGAACCGATCGGTGAGGACAGGGGTATAGCTCAATCGGCAGAGCGACGGTCTCCAAAACCGTAGGTTGAGGGTTCGATTCCTTCTGCCCCTGCCATCAGATGATATGAACAAGCCGCGATCGACAGACCGCGGCTTGTTTGTTTTCGCAAAAAGCGAATTGAAAGAAATAGTCCAATGAGTAAATCAAACGTTCAGCCGAGTACCGACAACAAGATGCTCGACGCCGTCGTTGTCACGCTGGCGATTCTTATTGCCGTTGCCGGCGTCTTGGCGTTCACCTTCCTCTCCGACGAGAGCCTCGGGGTACGCCTTGCCGCGCTCTTCGGCGGTCTTATCCTCGCCTGCGTCGTAGGTTACTTCTCGCCCACCGGCAAGAACTTCATCGGTTACTGCCGTTCTTCCTACGACGAACTGCGCCGCGTGGTGTGGCCGACCCGTAAGGAAACGATCAACACGACGGGCCTCGTGATGGCATTCGTGGTGGCGGTGGCGTTCTACCTCTTCGTGGTGGACATGTTTGTGGAATGGGGCCTTTACGACGGTCTCCTGCGTTTGACTTTCTGATTGGCTGGAGCGAAGAATGACTGACAACGTCGTCAACGAAACTGCCGAAGCGGCACCCGCCAAGCATCCGCAGATGCGCTGGTACACGCTGCACGTCTATTCCACGATGGAAAAGAGCGTGGCGCGTGCGGTTCAGGAACGTATTGACCGCTCGGAATACCGCGATCTCTTCGGGGATGTGCTGCTCCCCATCGAAAAGGTGCAGGAAAACCGTAACGGCCGTACCTACGAAGTCGAACGCCGTATGTACCCGGGCTACGTCTTCGTGGAAATGGTGATGAACGAAGACACGTGGCACCTCATCAATTCGACGCCTCGCGTCATTGAATTCCTCGGAAACAACAACCCCGTACCCTTGACGCAGCGTGAAATCGACGACATTAAGGGCCGCATGAACATCGGCGAGGGTGAGAAGGCTCGTCCGAAGGTTCTTTTCGAAGTGGGCGAAATCGTCCGCATCAAGGAAGGCCCCTTCACCGACTTCAACGGTCGCGTTGAAGAAGTCATGTACGACAAGGCGCGTCTGCGCTGCTTCGTGTCCATCTTCGGTCGCGAAACGAGCGTGGAATTGGGCTTTAACGAAGTCGAAAAGATTTAATTTGACTTCACGCGAGGAGACGGATTTCGCTAGGGGCGGAGTCCGTTTCTTTGTGTCCTGAAATCACAAGCAGTTGTAGTTCTCAGACACAAAAGCAAATTTTTTCACTCAGGGCTTGCATTTTGCCGAAGTGATCGGTATAGTTGCGCCCTTTCGTAATTTCAACTGGGGAGCGACCTCAAGGGTGAGGCCGCGGAAGAACCCAGGGAGTCCATCAAATGGCAAAGAAAATCGTCGGCTTTATCAAGCTGCAGATTCCTGCAGGTAAAGCCAATCCTTCTCCCCCCGTCGGTCCCGCTCTCGGTCAGCGCGGCCTGAACATCATGGAATTCTGCAAGGCCTTCAATGCGAAGACCCAGAAGATGGAAGCCGGTCTTCCGATTCCCGTGGTGATCACTGCCTACGCCGATAAGAGCTTCACGTTCGTGATGAAGACCCCTCCGGCCACCATTCTCATCAAGAAGGCTGCCGGTATCCAGAAGGGTTCTGCTCGTCCGCACACCGACAAGGTGGGTAAGATCACCCGTGCTCAGGCTGAAGAAATCGCCAAGGCGAAGCAGCCCGACCTGACGGCTGCCGACATGGACGCCGCCGTTCGCACGATCGCTGGTTCCGCCCGTTCCATGGGCATCACGGTGGAGGGCCTGTAAGATGGCAAAGTTGAGCAAGCGCGTTAAGGCGAATGCCGCCAAGTACGACCTCTCCAAGCACTATCCGGTTCTGGAAGCGCTCGAAGCCGTCAAGGCCTGCGCCAACGCCAAGTTCGACGAATCCGTCGACGTGGCGATCCAGCTCGGCATCGACACCCGCAAGTCCGATCAGACGATCCGCGGTGCGGTGGTGATGCCCGAAGGCACCGGCAAGACCGTTCGCGTGGCCGTGTTCACGCAGGGTGCCAAGGCTGAAGAAGCCAAGGCCGCCGGCGCTGATATCGTGGGTTTTGATGACCTCGCTGCTGAAGTGAAGGCCGGTAAGCTCGACTTCGACGTCGTGATCGCCTCTCCGGATGCGATGCGCGTTGTGGGTCAGTTGGGCCAGATCCTCGGGCCGCGCGGCTTGATGCCGAACCCGAAGGTCGGTACCGTGACCCCGAACGTCGCCCAGGCCGTGAAGAACGCCAAGGCGGGTCAGGTTCAGTTCCGTGCCGATAAGGCCGGTATCGTTCACGCCCCGATCGGCCGTGCTTCTTTCGAAGCCGCCCGTTTGGCGACGAACCTGAAGGCTCTCGTGGAACAGATCAATAAGATGAAGCCCGCGAGCCAGAAGGGTATCTACATGAAGAAGATCGCGGTGAGCTCCACCATGGGCATCGGTGCCCGTGTGGACGTCGCCAGCCTCTGATTCAGGTAGCGCTGTAAAGTAACACCGCAGAATCGGCCGGAAGGTCAAACGGACGGTCGGTTCTGTCAGGGGTCGTGAGGCCCCGAGGGCTTTGGGTAGTACCCGAGAGGAACTTCGGTTCCCGACGGGACTGCTGTCAAAGACCGCCGGAGGAGCGGGAACGCTTTTTTAAGAAACCGCCCTTTAATCGTCTCAGGGGAGAAACTTCCACGTTTTTTCCACAGGAGATATCCGGCGCAGACGGTTCAAACCTCAAAGAGAGACTCTGTGTTGTGTAAAGGGTTTATTTCCCGCCCACGCACGAAACTCTCAGAGACGGATTAAACCGGTTATTAAAAAGAACCGGTGCATTCGAGTTGTTTTGGATGCACCTCTGAGTGGAGCCAGACCATGGGTCTTAATCGTCAAGACAAAGCGGCAGTGATTGAAGAGATGCGCGGCATTGTGGCCGAAGCCTCTGCGATCGTTATCGCTGAATACCGTGGGCTGACCGTTGAAGCAGTGACCAAGCTGCGCGCGAATGCGCGTCAGCAGGGTGTGCAGTTGCGTGTGGTGAAGAACACGCTGGTGCGTCGTGCCGTCGAAGGAACGGCGTTTGCCGATCTGGCCGAGAAGTTCTCCGGCCCGCTCGTCTACGCTTTCTCCGCCGACCCCGTCGCCGCCGCGAAGGTTCTTGCCCAGTTTGCCAAGGAAAACGACAAGCTCGTTATCAAGGGCGGCGCCATGCCCAACAACGTCCTCGACGTTGAAGGCGTGAAGCAGCTCGCGACGATGCCGAGCCGCGAAGAACTCCTTGCCAAGCTGATGGCTACGATGAACGAACCGATTGCGAAGTTCGTCCGCACCATCAACGAAGTGCCGGCGCGCTTCGTTCGCACTGTGGCTGCTTACCGCGATGCCCAGGAAAAGGCCGCTGCTTAATTTCGGGCAGCTGTCATAAAACCAACCAATTTAAATTTATTACACAGTTACGGAGTCAAAAATGGCCCTGACCAATGAAGAAATTCTCGACGCGATCGCTTCCAAGACCGTCCTCGAAATCAGCGAACTCATCAAGATGATGGAAGAAAAGTTCGGCGTGACCGCTACGGCTGCTGTCGCCGTTGCCGGCCCGGCTGCTGGCGCTGCCGCTGCCCCCGCTGAAGAAAAGTCCGAATTCGACGTCGTGCTCGCTGCAGTCGGTTCCAACAAGATCGCTGTGATCAAGGTTGTCCGCGAAGTGACCGGCCTCGGCTTGAAGGAAGCCAAGGACCTCGTCGAAGGCGCCCCCAAGGCCATCAAGGAAGGCGTTGCCAAGGAAGAAGCCGAAGAACTCAAGAAGAAGATCGAAGCTTCCGGCGCCAAGGTCGAACTCAAGTAATTTTTCCTTTCGGAAAGCACTTGAAAGCCGTCGCCTGCAGGGGAAGGCCTTTGTGGCATTCCCTTGGGGCGGCGAAAAAAATCGGGGAAAGTTTTCGAAGCTTTCCCCTGATTTTGAAGTGAGTTTGGTATAATTCCGAACTCAGCTCAAAGTCAAAGTCTGAATGATCGAAAAGAGCAAGCAGTTTATTTGACCCATCCAGCCGCGCGGGTGCAATGCGAAAATGCGTATTGCCCGAGCGGCTTTTGGCGTCCCTGTCGTTTGCAGTACTTCTTTTCGGTCTTTTTTGCTTTCTTGGCCTACGTGTTTTTCTCCCCCTCGCGTCGAACGGAGTTTCCATGTCGTACTCGTTCACTGAAAAGAAACGCATTCGGAAGAGTTTTGCTACGCGTCCGAGCGTCCTTGAAGTGCCTCCCCTGTTGGAAATGCAGCTTCGCAGCTACAAAGATTTCCTTCAGGCTGATGTCAAGCCCGAAAGCCGCAAGAACAACGGCTTGCAGGCTGCGTTCACTTCCATCTTCCCGATCACGAGCCACAACGGCTACGCCCGCCTCACTTTTACGGACTACCAGCTTCAGAAGCCCGAATTTGATGTGCCGGAATGTCAGCTGCGCGGTCTCACCTACAGCTCCGCTTTGAGAGCTCGCATTCGTTTGGAAATTTTTGACCGTGATGCCGCCAAACCCGGTACGGTGAAAGAAATCCGCGAAAACGACGTCTACATGGGCGAAATTCCGCTCATGACCGAAAAGGCGTCCTTCATCATCAACGGCAGCGAACGCGTTATCGTGAGTCAGCTGCACCGTTCGCCCGGTATTTTCTTCGAGCACGACAAGGGTAAGACGCATTCCTCCGGGAAGTTGCTCTTCTCCGCGCGCGTGATTCCCTACCGCGGCTCCTGGTTGGATTTCGAATTCGATCCGAAGGATCTCGTCTACTTCCGTGTGGATCGTCGCCGCAAGATGGCGGGTACGATCCTTCTGAAGGCGATCGGTTTGACGCCCGAAGAAATCCTTGCTCATTTCTACGACTTCGATCAGTTCCGCATTCTCGCCAAGGGTGTGACCTGGACGTTCGAGCCTTCGCGTCTGCAGGGCGAAACCGCTCAGTTCGACATCGCCGACGGCGAAGGCAAGCTGATCGTCGCCAAGGATAAGCGCATTACGGCCCGTCACGTTCGCCTGATGAACGAAAAGGGCGTAAAGAGCCTCGCGGTGTCCGATGACTTCCTCATCGGCCGCGTGCTCGCGAAGACCGTCTTTGATAAGACCACCGGCGAAAAGATCGTCGACGCCAACGAAGAAATTACGGAAGAAACGCTGGCCACGCTGCGCGAACACAAGATCCGCGCCGTGGAAACGCTCTTCACGAACGATTTGGACCGCGGTGCCTACATTTCCAACACGCTCCGCTTGGACGACAATCCCGACGAACTCTCGGCGCGTATTGCCATCTACCGCATGATGCGTCCCGGCGAACCCCCCACGGAAGAAGCCGTGGAAGGGCTCTTTAACCGTCTCTTCTTTGATCCGGAAGCGTACGACCTTTCCCGCGTCGGCCGCATGAAGGTGAATGCGCGCTTCGGCCGCGGCACCGTCGAAGGTTCGATGACCTTGACGAAGGAAGACATCATCGACACGATGAAGGTGCTTGTTGCGCTCCGTAACGGTGCCGACACCGTGAAGCTGACGGATGCCGAAGGCAACGTGCGCGAAGTGGAAATCCACGGCGTGGACGATATCGACCACTTGGGCAACCGCCGCGTGCGCTGCGTGGGCGAACTCGCCGAGAACCAGTTCCGTGCCGGTCTCGTGCGCGTGGAACGTGCGGTTCGCGAACGCTTGGGTTCCGCCGAAAGCGACAACCTGACGCCGCAGGACCTGATCAACAGCAAGCCCATCTCCGCTTCGATCCGCGAATTCTTCGGTTCGAGCCAGTTGTCCCAGTTCATGGACCAGACGAACCCCTTGTCGGAAATCACGAATAAGCGTCGTATCTCCGCTTTGGGCCCGGGCGGTCTCACCCGCGAACGCGCGGGCTTCGAAGTCCGAGACGTGCATGCGACGCACTACGGCCGCGTATGCCCGATTGAAACGCCTGAAGGTCCGAACATCGGTCTGATCAACTCGCTCGCTCTTTATGCGCGTTTGAACGAATACGGGTTCCTCGAAACCCCGTACCGCCGCGTGGTGGACGGTGTGGCCTTAAAGGGTGACGAAAACATTCAGTACCTCTCCGCCATTGAAGAAGGTAAGTACGTCATCGCTCAGGCTAACGCCGAAATGGACGACAACGGCAAGTTGATCGGCGAACTCGTTTCCGCCCGTGAAAACGGCGAATTCATCATGGCGTCCCCCGACCGCGTGCAGTACATGGACGTGGCCCCGGCGCAGATCGTGTCCGTTGCCGCTTCCTTGATTCCGTTCTTGGAACACGACGACGCGAACCGTGCTTTGATGGGTTCGAACATGCAGCGTCAGGGCGTGCCCTGCCTGCGTCCGGAAAAGCCCGTCGTCGGTACCGGCATCGAACGTACGTGCGCCGTGGACTCCAAGGCGACCGTGCAGGCTAAGCGCGGCGGCCTCGTTGAATATGTTGATGCGACCCGCGTGGTCGTGCGCGTGAACGACGAAGAAAACATCGCCGGCGAAGTGGGTGTGGATATCTACAACCTGCAGAAGTTCACGCGTTCCAACGGTTCGACGACCCTCAACCAGCGTCCGATCGTGAAGAAGGGCGACATCATCGCCAAGGGCGACGTGTTGGCCGACGGTGCTTCCACCGACTTGGGTGAATTGGCGCTCGGTCAGAACATGCTGATCGCCTTTATGCCCTGGAACGGCTACAACTACGAAGACTCGGTGCTGATCAGCGAAAAGGTGGTGGCCGACGATCGCTACACTTCGATTCATATTGAAGAACTCGACGTGGTGGCCCGTGACACGAAGTTGGGACCGGAAGACATCACCCGCGATATTTCGAATCTCTCGGAAAGCCAGCTTTCCCGTTTGGACGAATCCGGTATCGTGGCGATCGGTGCGGAAGTGAAGGCGGGGGACGTCCTCGTCGGTAAAGTGACGCCGAAGGGCGAAACGCAGTTGACGCCCGAAGAAAAGCTTCTCCGAGTCATTTTCGGCGAAAAGGCGAGCGATGTGAAGGATACGTCCCTCAGAGTGCCGCCCGGAATGGCCGGTATCGTGATGGACGTGCAGGTCTTTACCCGCGAAGGCGTGGAGAAGGATAAGCGCGCGAAGTCCATCATCGAAGAACAGTTAAAGCGTTACGACAAGGAACTTAAGGATGCGCTCCGAATCGTCGAAACCGACGTGTTCGCGCGTCTGCGCCGCCAGTTGGTCGGTCGCGTTGCTTCGGGCGGCCCCGAAGGCGTGAAGGCCGGTGCGAAGTTGACCGCCGCTCAGTTGGAAGCGATTGCCGGGTACGATCTGCTCGACATCCGCATGAAGAGCGAAGACGATCAGAAGTTGATCGACCTCGCCCGCAAGGTGGTGGACGACAAGCGCGAAGACAACCGTCAGCGTCTCGCGGATAAGAATTCGAAGCTCAACCGCGGCGACGAACTCCCGCCGGGTGTGCTGAAGATGGTCAAAGTCTTCATCGCTGAAAAGCGCCGTCTGCAGCCCGGTGACAAGATGTCAGGCCGTCACGGTAACAAGGGTGTGGTTTCCAAGATCTGCCCGATCGAAGATATGCCCTACATGGCCGACGGTCGTCCGGCGGACATCTGCCTCAATCCGTTGGGCGTGCCGTCACGTATGAACATCGGTCAGATTCTCGAAGTGCACTTGGGCTGGGCCGCAAAGGGCTTGGGCTGGCGCATTACGGAAATGCTGAAGACCGAACAGGTGAAGCAGATCCGTGAATTCTTGAACGAGATCTACAACCGTACGGGTAAGAAGGAAGACCTCGACAGCCTCACCGACGACGAATTGATGGCGATGGCGAAGAACCTTGCCAACGGCGTGCCGTTTGCGACGCCGGTGTTCGACGGTGCATCCGAAGAACAGATCCGCATGATGCTTGACTTGGCCTTCCCGGATGACGAAGCGAAGAAGCTGCAGTTGACGCCCGCGAAGACCCAGGCAACGCTCTACGACGGTCGCACGGGTGATCCGTTTGATCGTCCGGTGACGGTGGGCTACATGCACTTCCTGAAGTTGCACCACTTGGTCGACGACAAGATGCATGCCCGTTCGACGGGGCCCTACAGCCTCGTGACGCAGCAGCCCTTGGGCGGTAAGGCCCAGTTCGGCGGCCAGCGCTTCGGCGAAATGGAAGTGTGGGCCCTCGAAGCCTACGGCGCGAGCTACGTGCTGCAGGAAATGCTGACGGTGAAGTCCGACGACGTCGCCGGCCGTACGAAGGTTTACGAAAACATCGTCGGCGGCGAACATCAGATCGAAGCGGGCATGCCCGAATCCTTCAATGTTCTCGTCCGCGAAATTCGGTCGCTCGGTATTGATATCGACCTCATCAAAAGAGACAACGCCAAGGAATAATGAGCCATGTTGAATAAGATTGGTGACCTGTTCAAGCAGCAGAGCGATGTTGCTGAGCACTTTGACGCCATTAAGATCGGCATCGCCTCTCCGGAGAAGATCCGTTCGTGGTCGTACGGTGAGGTCAAGAAGCCCGAGACCATCAACTACCGTACCTTCAAGCCCGAACGCGACGGCCTTTTCTGCGCCCGCATCTTCGGGCCGGTGAAGGACTACGAATGCTTGTGCGGTAAGTACAAGCGCTTAAAGCACCGCGGCGTGATCTGCGAAAAGTGCGGCGTCGAAGTGACGCTCGCGAAAGTTCGCCGTGAACGCATGGGCCACATTGAGTTGGCGAGCCCCGTCGCGCACATCTGGTTCTTAAAGAGCCTGCCTTCCCGTATGGGCATGGTGCTTGATATCGCTCTGCGCGACATCGAACGCGTGCTTTACTTCGAAGCCTACTGCGTGACGGATCCGGGCTTGACGCCCTTAAAGCGCGGTCAGCTTCTGACTGAAGACGAATACGTCAAGATGCTCTCCGAGTACGGTGACGACTTCCGCGCCATGATGGGCGCAGAAGCGATCCGTGACCTTTTGGCGAGCATCGACATCGATCAGGAAGTTGCGGTTCTTCGTGAAGAACTGAAGAGCACGACGTCCGACGCCAAGTTAAAGAAGATCGCGAAGCGCCTCAAAGTTTTGGAAGGCTTCCAGCGCTCCGGTATCAAGCCCGAATGGATGATTCTCGAAGTCCTGCCGGTGCTGCCGCCGGATCTGCGTCCGTTGGTGCCGTTGGACGGCGGCCGCTTTGCGACGTCCGACCTGAACGATCTCTATCGCCGCGTCATCAACCGCAACAACCGCTTGAAGCGCCTTCTCGAACTGAAGGCACCGGACATCATCGTCCGCAACGAAAAGCGCATGTTGCAGGAAGCGGTGGACAGCCTTTTGGACAACGGTCGCCGCGGCAAGGCGATGACCGGCCCCAACAAGCGTCCCCTGAAGTCCTTGGCGGACATGATCAAGGGTAAGAGCGGTCGCTTCCGTCAGAACCTTCTGGGTAAGCGCGTCGACTACTCCGGCCGTTCCGTGATTACGGTGGGGCCGGAACTGCGCCTGCACCAGTGCGGTCTGCCTAAGCTGATGGCCCTCGAACTCTTCAAGCCCTTCATCTTCAATAAGCTCGAAGCTCGCGGGCTCGCTTCCACGATCAAGAGCGCCAAGAAGATGGTGGACAATCAGGAACCCGTGGTGTGGGATATCCTGGAAGAAGTGATTTACGAACACCCGGTGATGTTGAACCGCGCTCCGACGCTGCACCGCTTGGGTATTCAGGCCTTCGAACCGAAGTTGATCGAAGGTAAGGCCATTCAGCTGCACCCCTTGGTCTGCGCGGCCTTTAACGCCGACTTCGACGGTGACCAGATGGCCGTGCACGTGCCGCTGTCGCTCGAAGCCCAGTTGGAAGCCCGTTGCCTCATGATGGCCTCCAACAACGTCCTCTTCCCCGCGAACGGCGATCCTTCGATCGTGCCCTCTCAGGATATGGTGCTGGGTCTTTACTATTCGACCCGCGAACGCATCAATGCGCCCGGCGAAGGCATGTTCTTTGAAGACATCGACGAAGTGCAGCGCGCCCTTGACGCGCACGCCATCGTGCTGCAGACCCGCTGCACGGTGCGTATTAAGGAATACGACGTCAATCCCGAAACCGGCGAAAAGACGGAACGCATCAAGCGTTACGAAACGACCGCGGGCCGTGCTTTGTTGTCCGCGATCCTTCCGGAAGGCATGAGCTTCTCCGAACTCAACATCACGTTGAAGAAGAAGGAAATCGCCAAGCTCATCAACCGCTGCTTCCGCAAGTGCGGCCTGCGCGCCACGGTGATGTTTGCCGACCGCCTGAAGAATAACGGCTACCGTCTCGCGACCTTGGCCGGCATCTCGATCTGCATCGGCGATATGACCGTGCCGCAGAAGAAGGCGTCGATGATCGCTCAAGCCGAAGAAGAAGTGAAGGCGATCGAAGAGCAGTACACGTCCGGTCTCGTGACGAAGGGCGAACGCTACAACAAGGTCATTGATATTTGGGGTCGTACGGCCGATGACGTGGGTAAGGTGATGATGAAGGAACTCTCCAACGAGTCCGTCATCGACCGCCACGGCAACAAGGCGACGCAGGAATCGTTCAACTCCATTTACATGATGGCTGACTCCGGGGCCCGAGGCTCTGCGGCTCAGATTCGTCAGGTGGCCGGTATGCGCGGTTTGATGGCAAAGCCCGACGGCTCCATCATCGAAACCCCGATTACCTCGAACTTCCGTGAGGGTCTGAACGTTCTGCAGTACTTTATTTCGACCCACGGTGCCCGTAAGGGCTTGGCCGATACGGCTTTGAAGACGGCTAACTCCGGTTACCTCACCCGTCGTCTCGTCGACGTGACGCAGGACTTGGTGGTGATCGAAGACGACTGCGGTACGACGGACGGCGTTGAAATGCGCGCGTTGGTCGAAGGCGGTGAAGTCATTCAGGCTCTGCGCGACCGCGTGTTGGGTCGAGTGACTGCCGAAGACGTGTTGGACAACAATAAGAGCGTTCTCGTTCCCGCGGGCACGCTGATCGACGAAGCGATCTGCGACAAGCTCGATAAGGAAGGCGTGGATGCGGTGAAGGTGCGTACGCCCTTGACCTGTAAGACCCGTTACGGCCTGTGCGCGAAGTGCTACGGCCGCGACTTGGGCCGCGGCACGCTCGTGAATGCCGGCGAATCCGTGGGCGTTATCGCCGCCCAGTCCATCGGCGAACCGGGTACGCAGCTGACGATGCGTACGTTCCACATCGGTGGTGCGGCGTCCCGTGCGGCGGTGGCTTCGAGCGTTGAAGCGAAGAACTCCGGCTTGGTGTCTTTCTCGCCCGCGATGCGCTATGTGCAGAACGGCAAGAAGGAACTGATCGTCATTTCCCGTTCCGGCGAATTGATCATCACGGATCCCAACACGGGCCGTGAACGTGAACGTCATAAGGTGCCCTACGGCGCCACGCTGCAGATTCAGCCCGACACGGAAGTGAAGAGCGGTCAGCAGTTGGCGGCCTTCGACCCGATGACGCTGCCGATTATTTCGGAATACGCCGGTTCCGTGAAGTTTGAGAACGTCGTTGAAAACGTCACCGTGATGAACCAGGTGGACGAAGTGACGGGCTTGAGCTCCATGGTCGTGATCGACCCGAAGCGTTCGACGACGGCTGCAAAGGGTGCGAAGAACGCGAAGTCCACGGCGGCGAACGTGATTCGTCCGTTGGTGCATTTGCTCGACGAAGCCGGTAACGAAGTGAAGATCCCGGGCACGGATCACGCGGTGACGATTCAGCTGCCGGTGGGCGCCATCATCGTGGTGCGCGACGGTCAGGAAATCCACCAGGGCGAAGTGCTCGCACGTATCCCGCGCGAAAGCCAGAAGACCCGAGACATTACGGGCGGTCTGCCGCGTGTGGCCGAACTCTTCGAAGCCCGCAGCCCGAAGGATGCCGGTATGCTCGCCGAAGCGACGGGTACTGTCACGTTCGGTAAGGAAACGAAGGGCAAGCAGCGCCTCATCATCACCGATAACGACGGTAACGATCACGAATTCCTCATCAGCAAGGATAAGCAGATCCTCGTGCACGACGGTCAGGTGGTGCAGCGCGGTGAAGAAATCGTGGAAGGACCGGCGGATCCGCACGACATCCTGCGACTCCTCGGTATCGAAGAACTTGCCCGTTACATCGTGGATGAAGTTCAGGACGTGTACCGTCTGCAGGGCGTGAAGATCAACGACAAGCACATTGAAGTGATTGTTCGTCAGATGTTGCGCCGCGTGCAGATCACCGATCCGGGCGACACGAAGTTCATCCCGGGCGAACAGGTCGAACGCTCTGAAATGCTCGATGAGAACGATCGTGCGATTGCCGCCGGCAAGACCCCGGCAAAGTACGAAAACGTTCTCCTCGGTATTACGAAGGCGTCTTTGTCCACCGACAGCTTCATTTCCGCGGCTTCCTTCCAGGAAACGACCCGCGTGTTGACCGAAGCCGCCATCATGGGCAAGGAAGACGATCTGCGCGGTCTGAAGGAAAACGTGATCGTTGGTCGTCTGATTCCGGCCGGTACTGGGCTTGCGTACCACAAGGCGCGCAACGCCCGCGAAGATCTCGAACGCCGCATGGGCCAGGATCCGATGGATGCCCGCCGTGCTGCCGAAGAGATGTTCGAAGCCACGGATCCCGTGACCGAGAAGGAAATCGAAGCGATGCGTGAAGATGCCTTCGCCGGTATGTCCGGCAAGGGCGGTCTCTCCGCCGCACGCCGTGCTGCGGAAGAGCTCTTCGCAAAGCCTGAAGAAGAAAAGATGGCGGACGAAACGAAGTCTGAGTAAGACGACGTAGTCGGTCGGTGCGCTTAGGGCGCACAATGAAGGGCGGCGGGTGAAAACCTGCCGCTTTTCATTTTTGGGATGGTGTGAATGGAATGGTTCGTCACGCCGGTACGGCTTCTCGTACTGGGGGCAGTCGCCGACGGTTTTATCAACGGTTGTGCGGGGTTCGGCACCGCGCTCATGAGCCAGGGGATTTGGTTCGAGGTCATGCCGTCTGAAAAGCCGTTGCGATCGTGGCGCTTATAGCGGTGGTGAACGGCGTGTAATCCTGTGGCTCATCCGCCGCGAGATCCGACTGGGTTTAGAGCGCCTGCCGCGGCTTCGGATTCCGGCGTTGGCAGGACTGCCTTTTAGGGGATGCCGCCTCGTTGTCGGGTGTCCTTTCCACCATGTGGTGCGCCATGCAGCCTTGGACGAAGATGGAAACGAGTGCCGTCTTGCGGCGTTAGCGGTGAATGGGATCTACTCATGGGAGACACTTTTGGTCGCCGCTAAAGCCGCTCCCGTCGCCATGGCGGCCTCGGCAGTGGGGATCTCACTTTTCAGGCGACAAACGGACACGGTGTTTCGCCGTCTCTTGATCACCCTGCTCTTTGCGAGCGATCTACTTATTCTCGTGCGGGAACTGCGGGTGATGACGGTGTTCCTGTGATGCGGCGCCATTCGGCCAGGCACCCGGTAAGGTACGCTTTGTAGCGTTCGCCGAACCAGGTGAGAAACTGTCGCACGCGTTTTTTCTTGTAGGCATGCGAGCTCGTATAAAGACAAACCGTGCGCAGGGGACGGTTCCAACCGGTGAGGACGGGAACAAGCCGCTTTTTGCGGTATTCATCGATGAAGTAGGGAAGGCACACGTCCGGGCAGATGCCGCCCCCTAAGACGAGCGCTTCGATGGCGTCCAACTGACTGTTGTAGATGGTGCTCGACTGCCAGACCAGTTTCTCGTAACGGCCGTTGCGGGCGAGGTGTTCGACGGAGTGCCGACCCGGAAGCCGCAGTAAAAGCCCTTGATGATGAATGCAGTCCGCGGGTGTTTCCGGCGTGCCGAAGCGGGCAAGGTACTGGGGGGAGGCGCAGGCAACGAACGGGATGTCGAAGAGTTTTTCGACGTGCACGTCTTCGGGCACCTGATCCTCGGAGAGAAACGTAACGACGATGTCGTTGGCGGAGCCGTCGGGGGCGACGAAGAAGTTGCGGGTGCCCTGTACCATGTCACGAAGCTCAAAGGTAACTTCGGGGTGCAGGTTTTGGTACTGCACGAGGGCGGGGGTGAGGGTCTGGTAGCGGACGCCGGCGGTGGAGGCGATCTGAATGAGACCGGCGTCGCTTTCCAAGTTATCCCGAATCGCTTCGAGCATCAGGGCTTGTTCCCGCAGAATATGCTGAGCATGGTCAAAAAAGAGACGGCCTTGTTCGGTAAGGCGGATGGGATGGCTCTGTCGGATAAAGAGCGAGACGGCAAGATCCTCTTCCAATTGCCGCAGCAGCCGGAAGATATTGCTCGGTTCCATCGAGAGTTCGATGCCCGCTTCCTTGACGCCTCCGCAGGCGGCGACGGCGCAGAAGATTCGGTAGCTCTCCAGGTTGTCGGTTTTGCGCATGGTGTGTGACCAAAAATGATTGAGCGTTGACCGATGCGGTCTGTACGCCGACGATCAGGGGCGTCAATAATAGAAGGACTCGGCAGAACTGAGTACTTGGGCTTCCTGAAACGGAAGCCTTTTTTTTGGGGTTAACGCGTAAAAAAGAAACAATAGTGACCAAAACGGATTGAGGAGTGGCGAATTTTGCCTGTACGAAATGTAACAGTCCGTGAAGAATGCCCCTGGTTCGGGTGCAAAGGCGTCGGTTTTCTCCCCGGCGCTTTTCATAGCCGTCGTCATGAAACCGTAAAAGTTTGGGACGCGGCCGGAACCCGGCTTGATAAACAAAAACAAGGAACCACCATGGTTTGGGTACATTTTATTCTGCTCTTGGGCTGCATCGTGTATGCGGCTAAGTTGGGCGGTATCGGCGTCGGTATGGCCGGCGGCCTCGGCATGTTCATCGCCGTTTTCTGCCTGGGGTTGCCCCCGGGATCTATGCCTCTGGACGTGATCCTCATCATCATGTCCGTGCTCTTTGCGTGCTCGGTGATGCACGTCGCAGGCGGCATGGACTACATGGTGCGCGTGGCGTCCCGTATTCTCCGAAACAATCCGAAGTACATCAACATTCTTGCGCCGGCTTTGGGCTTCATCCTCACGATCTTTTCGGGGACGGGCTTTACGACGATGGCGATTTTGAACGTCGTGCAGGAAGTCGCCAAGCAAAACCACGTGCGTCCTTCTCAGCCCTTGACGTCGACCGTCGTGGCGTCTCAGATCGCGATTTCTGCTTCCCCGATTTCCGCAGCGACTGCTGCGATGTGGGTCGTCGTTGAAACGATGGGCGTCTCTTTCGGCCAGGTGCTGATGGTGATTCTCCCCGCGGGGTTATTCGGCGCGGCCGTGGCGGCGTTGATTTCGTCCTTCCAGGGCGTGGAGCTTGATAAGGATCCGATCTTCCAGGCTCGCATGAAGGCCGGTCTCGTGGCGATGACTTCCAAGGAACAGCAGGAAGCGCCCCTTCCCAAGGGGGCTCAGCTCTCCGTGGGCATCTTCCTTCTCGCCGTGGTCTTCATCGTGATGATGCTTCTCTTTAAGAAGGAAATCGGCCACACGCTCGGTTCCCGCGACATCATCGTGATCACGATGCTCTTCATTTCGCTTTTGATGTACTGGTTCTGCGACGTGAAACTCACGAAGATCAAGGAAAGCAGCATCTTCCACGGCGGCTACGAATCCCTCATCGTGATTCTCGGTATCTGCTGGTTGTCTTCCACCGTGATCGGCGTTTACATCCCGACGATTAAAGAACAGGCGACGGCTCTCTTGGCGCAGTACCCGGGGCTGCTTGCGCTCGCGTTCTTCGGCGTTTCGGCGCTTCTCTTCAGCCAGGGTGCAACGTCCGCTTTGCTCGTTCCTGTGGCCGCGAGTCTCGGGTGCGATGCTCCGATGATCCTCGCCTGCTTCGTGGCGGTGTCGGGCATCTTCGTGACGAACGTCTATCCCACCTCCGCCTTCGCCATCTCCTGCGACGACACGGGTTCCTACATGGGCAAGTGGAGCGGTTCCTTCGTCATCAATCATCCCTTCTTCCTGCCGGGCTGCGTCGGTCTTCTCGCCGCCATTCCGTTCGGCTTCTTCATGACGAAGCTCGTCTTCTGATGAAGGGAAGACGGTAGGCCGAAGTTGAACCCGGCTTACTGAATAAGCAGGCAAGAGCGGGGCAGTCCGATATCGGTCGGACTGCCCCGCTGACGTTTCTGGCGACGGTTTTTTGTGCACGGTACTTTCCCGCGAAAGGGGGAAGAGGACACTTATTTGTGCAAAAACCTTGAGTTGTCGCTTGACATTGTTGGGAAAAAATACGATACTCACGGTCTTTTCTTGGGTCGGCCGACTGCAGGAGGGTGCTTCGTGCGTCCGAAAGCAGTTGTTTCAGAGGCCTTCCGAGAAAAGATTCACCAGCAATTGTCTCCCCGTAAGAACCCCTGCGGAGCGTGAGTTCCGACGGATTTGAGCGGGGATGGTTTTACCTAGAAAATACGGACACTATGCCCACTATTAATCAGCTCGTCCGCAAGCCCCGTGAGCTTGCGCATGACAAGAGCAAGAGCCCTGCTCTTAAGAATTGCCCGCAGAAGCGCGGCGTGTGCACCAAGGTCTACACGACCACCCCGAAGAAGCCGAACTCCGCTCTTCGTAAGGTCGCCAAGGTGCGTCTCACGAACGGTTTCGAAGTGATTTCCTACATCGGCGGCGAAGGTCACAACCTGCAGGAACACTCCGTGGTGTTGATCCGCGGCGGCCGTGTGAAGGACTTGCCGGGTGTGCGTTATCACATCGTCCGCGGCTCTCTGGATACCCAGGGCGTCAAGGATCGTAAGCAGTCCCGTTCCAAGTACGGCGCCAAGCGCCCGAAGGCAGCGTAACTCGCGGCGACTTTTGTCAGCCGTATACGGACGGTCCGCGCTTAATAAAGGACCGAGTAAGTCGCAGCCCCTCAGTGTGTGCTGCATTTTGTAAAAAGCCGTGTGAGACATATGAAACGACCGTCTTACCGGCAGTAAAGACTGAAGACAACGAAAGAGGAAAGAAATGCCCCGTCGTCGCGAAGTACCCAAGCGTGAGATTCTCCCGGATCCGAAGTTCGGCAGCGTGGAAATCTCCAAGTTTATTAACGTCGTCATGCTCGACGGCAAGAAGGCCGTCGCCGAACGCATCGTTTACGGTGCGTTGCAGCAGATCGAAGAAAAGTCCGGGAAGAACGCTCTCGAAGTGTTCACGACCGCCCTCAACAACGTCCGTCCGCTCGTGGAAGTGAAGTCCCGCCGCATCGGCGGTGCCAACTACCAGGTGCCGGTTGAGGTTCGCCCCGTCCGCCGTATGGCCCTCGCCATGCGCTGGCTGCGCGAAAGTGCGAAGGCCCGTTCTGAAAAGTCGATGCCCCAACGCTTGGCTGGTGAGCTGTTGGAAGCTGCGGAAGGCCGCGGCGGCGCTATGAAGAAGCGTGATGAAGTCCATCGTATGGCTGAAGCCAACAAGGCCTTCTCGCACTTCCGCTTCTAATTTTTCAGATAAACCGTCGGCGATTGGAGCGTTTTCTCCCTTCGCCGCGTTACCTAAGAAGAGATTAAGTCATGGCTCGTACTACTCCGATTTCGCGCTACCGCAATATCGGTATTTCTGCCCACATCGACGCGGGCAAGACCACGACGACCGAACGTATTCTGTTCTTCACGGGCGTGAACCACAAGCTCGGCGAAGTGCATGACGGCGCTGCCACCATGGACTGGATGGAACAGGAACAGGAACGTGGTATCACCATTACGTCCGCCGCTACGACCTGCTACTGGCGCGGCATGGACATGCAGTATCAGCCCTACCGTTTCAACATCATCGACACCCCGGGGCACGTCGACTTCACGGTCGAAGTGGAACGCTCTATGCGCGTGTTGGACGGCGCGGTGATGGTTTACTGCGCTGTGGGCGGCGTTCAGCCCCAGTCTGAAACGGTGTGGCGTCAGGCCAACAAGTACCATGTGCCCCGCATCGCGTTCGTGAACAAGATGGACCGCACCGGTGCCAACTTCTTCAAGGTCGTTGACCAGATGCAGAAGCGCCTCAAGGCTCACCCCGTGCCCATCGTGATTCCGATCGGCGCCGAAGACAACTTCCAGGGTGTGGTGGACCTCATCGAAATGAAGGGCATCATCTGGGACGAAGCGAGCAAGGGCACGAAGTTCAACTATGTTGACATCCCTGCCGAACTCGCCGACGAAGCTCAGTCTTGGCACGAAAAGATGGTGGAAGCCGCCGCGGAAGCGAGCGAAGAGCTGATGAATAAGTACCTCGAAAACGGTGAGCTCTCCAAGGAAGACATCGTTGCCGGTATCCGCCAGCGCTGCATCGCCGGTGAAATTCAGCCGATGTTCTGCGGTTCCTCCTTCAAGAATAAGGGCGTGCAGCGTATGCTCGACGGCGTGATTCAGTTCCTGCCGTCTCCGGTGGACATTCCGCCGGTTCCGGGTTTCGACCTGGACGACAAGCCCGTCACGCGCGAAGCGAGCGACGACGCTCCCTTGTCCTGCCTCGCCTTCAAGATCATGACCGACCCCTATGTGGGCCAGCTCACCTTCCTGCGCGTTTACTCCGGCATTCTGAAGTCCGGCGAAACCGTTCTCAACTCCGTTAAGGACAAGAAGGAACGTATCGGCCGCTTGCTGCAGATGCACGCCAACGAACGTAAGGAAATTACGGAAGCTGAATCCGGCGACATCGCCGCGGCGGTGGGTTTGAAGGATGTGACGACGGGCGATACGCTTTGCGACATTGCTCAGCCCATCATCCTTGAACGCATGGAATTCCCGGAACCCGTGATTTCTCAGGCTGTGGAACCCAAGACCAAGGCCGACCAGGAAAAGATGGCGCTCGCCCTCGGTCGTCTCGCCCGCGAAGACCCGTCTTTCCGCGTGCGCACGGACGAAGAATCCGGCCAGACCATTATTTCCGGTATGGGCGAACTTCACCTTGAAATTCTCGTCGACCGCATGCGTCGCGAATTCAACGTGGAAGCCACGGTGGGTAAGCCTCAGGTGGCCTATCGTGAAACGATCCGTTCGACGGTTGAAAACGCCGAATGCAAGTTCGTCAAGCAGTCCGGCGGTCGCGGTCAGTACGGCCACGTCGTGCTGAAGTTGGAACCCCTGCCCCCGGGAGGCGGTTTCGAATTCGTCGATGCCATTAAGGGCGGCGTGGTGCCGCGTGAATACATCCCCGCCGTGCAGAAGGGTGTGGAAGACACCTTGAAGGCCGGTGTGCTCGCCGGTTACCCGGTGGTCGATGTGAAGGTCACGCTGCACTTCGGTTCGTACCACGAAGTGGACTCCAACGAAAACGCCTTTAAGATGGCTGCTTCGATGGCGTTCAAGGACGGTATGAAGAAGGCCTCTCCGGTGCTCCTCGAACCGATCATGAAGGTCGAAGTCGAAACGCCGGAAGAAAAGATGGGCGACGTGATGGGCGACCTTTCGTCCCGTCGCGGCGTGATTCAGGGTATGGACGACCTGCCCGGCGGCGGGAAGGCCATTCGCTGCGAAGTGCCGCTCTCCGAAATGTTCGGCTACTCCACGTCGCTGCGTTCTCTGACGCAGGGTCGCGCCACCTACGTGATGGAATTCGATCACTACGCGGAAGCTCCGCGCAACGTGGCTGAAGCCATCATCGAAGAAAAGGCGAAGTAATTTATTTTTCGCGGACTGCCTTTTTCCCTTTGAAGGGGGCAGTCCTCCAACAGCAAATTTAAGGACCACTCAAAAATGGCCAAGGAAAAATTTGAACGTACCAAGCCGCACGTCAACGTCGGCACCATTGGTCACGTTGACCACGGTAAGACCACCCTCACGGCTGCCATCTGCACCGTGCTCTCCAAGCACTTCGGCGGCGAAGCCAAGGCTTACGATCAGATCGACGCGGCTCCTGAAGAAAAGGCCCGCGGCATCACGATCAACACCGCTCACGTGGAATACGAAACGGCGCATCGTCACTACGCTCACGTTGACTGCCCGGGGCACGCCGACTATGTGAAGAACATGATTACGGGTGCTGCCCAGATGGACGGCGCCATCCTCGTTGTGTCCGCGGCTGACGGCCCCATGCCCCAGACCCGTGAACACATCCTGCTCGCCCGTCAGGTGGGCGTTCCCTACATCATCGTGTTCCTCAACAAGTGCGACATGGTTGATGATCCGGAACTGCTCGAACTCGTGGAAATGGAAGTTCGCGAACTTCTTTCTTCCTACGACTTCCCCGGCGACACGATCCCCATCATCAAGGGTTCGGCCAAGCTCGCCCTCGAAGGCGACCAGAGCGAAATCGGCGAACCGGCCGTGCTGAAGCTTGCCGAAACGCTCGACAGCTACATCCCGACGCCGGAACGTGCGCTTGACCAGCCGTTCCTGATGCCGATCGAAGACGTGTTCTCCATCTCCGGCCGCGGCACCGTGGTGACGGGTCGTGTGGAACGCGGCGTGATCCGCGTCGGCGACGAAATCGAGATCGTCGGTATCAAGCCCACTGCCAAGACGACCTGCACGGGCGTTGAAATGTTCCGTAAGCTCCTTGACGAAGGCGAAGCCGGTGACAACGTCGGTATTCTTCTGCGCGGCACGAAGCGTGAAGACGTGGAACGCGGCCAGGTGCTCGCCAAGCCGGGCACGATCACCCCGCACACGAAGTTCACCGCTGAAGTGTACGTGCTGACGAAGGAAGAAGGCGGCCGTCACACTCCGTTCTTCAAGGGCTATCGTCCCCAGTTCTACTTCCGTACGACGGACGTGACGGGTACGATCGAACTGCCGGAAGGCACCGAAATGGTGATGCCCGGCGACAACATCACGATGACCGTCCAGCTGATCTGCCCGATCGCTATGGAACAGGGTCTGCGCTTCGCTATCCGCGAAGGCGGCCACACGGTCGGTGCCGGCGTTGTGGCGAAGATCATCGAGTAATTTGATTTTCTTCATCTAAACGCTTGACAGCAAAGGGGGACGCAGATATACTGCGCCCCCTTGGTTCTTTTTACAGTTCTTTTTTAAAGGATTTTTATCCAATGCAGTCCCAGCGCATCCGCATTCGCCTCAAGGCGTTTGACTACAAGCTGATTGATCAGTCGGCTCTCGAAATCGTTGACACCGCCAAGCGCACCGGCGCCGTGGTTCGTGGTCCGGTTCCGCTTCCCACCCGTATTCAGCGCTTCGACATTCTGCGTTCGCCGCACGTCAACAAGACGAGCCGCGACCAGCTCGAAATCCGCACCCATCAGCGTCTGATGGACATCGTTGATCCGACCGATAAGACGGTTGACGCGCTCATGAAGCTCGATCTGCCGGCCGGTGTTGATGTCAAGATCAAGGTGCAGTAATCTGCAAAGCTTTATTCGCGTGAGTTTTTTTCTGCCCCCTTCGCTGCGAAGGGGAGGGGCGGGGAAAACTGATGCGTCTATTCATGTCGTTCCTGGTCTTTTGAGACAGTCGATCGGCGTTCGGAAAACTTGCATGCCGAACCTCCCGTCGTGGAATGATTTTTTTAAAGTAAGGTCCCGGCCAATCGTAGCCGGGGTGGAGAAATAAATGAGTGATAAACTCGGCTTAGTCGGCCGCAAGATCGGCATGACGCGCATCTTCGAAGAGGACGGTCGTTCCGTCCCCGTCACGGTGCTCGATGTGTCCGGTAACCGTGTCACGCGTGTGAAGACGGTGGAAACCGACGGCTACAATGCAATCCAGGTCGCGTTCGGCACCAAGAAGCCGTCGCGCGTGAACAAGGCTGCTGCCGGCGAATTTGCTAAGGCCGGCGTTGAAGCGGCTGCTGTTCTCAAAGAGTTCCATATCGATGCGGACAAGGTTGCCGAATTCAAGGCCGGCACCGTCCTCGGCGCTGATATGTTCACGGTCGGCCAGAAGGTCGACGTGACGGGCACCACCATCGGTAAGGGTTTCGCCGGCGTCATCAAGCGCCACCACTTCTCGTCGAACCGCGCCAGCCACGGTAACTCCGTGACGACCCGCGCTCCGGGCTCCATCGGTAACCGCCAGGATCCGGGCCGCGTGTTCCCCGGCAAGCGTATGGCCGGTCACTTGGGCGATGCTCAGCGTACGACGCAGAATCTGGTTGTTGCTCGCGTCGATGCGGAACGTGGTCTTCTTCTCGTTCGCGGTGCCGTTCCGGGTGCCAAGGGCGGCGAAGTCGTCGTGCGTGCGGCTGTGAAGGCCTAATAGGAGCGATCAATGGAACTCAATGTACTCAATGAACAGGGCCAGGAAACGGCGAAAGTCGCTGCTTCCGATACCGTGTTCGGTCGTGAATACAACGAAGCCCTGGTGCACCAGCTCGTGGTGGCCTACCAGGCGAACGCTCGTATGGGCACCCGCGCGCAGCTCAATCGCCGCGATGTGCACCACACGACGAAAAAGCCGTGGCGTCAGAAGGGAACGGGCCGTGCCCGCTCCGGTATGAGCTCGTCTCCGCTGTGGCGCGGCGGCGGTCGTACCTTCCCCAATACGCCCGACGAAAACTTCACCCAGAAGATCAACAAGAAGGCCTATCGTGCTGCCATGCAGACGATCTTCTCTAAGCTCGCTGCCGACGGCCGTCTGGTGGTGGTGGATGCCCTGACGGCTGAAACCCCGAAGACGAAGGACTTCGCTGCGAAGCTGAAGACCCTGGGCTGCCCCGAACACGTGATGATCATCGCGGGCAATGTTGATGACAATCTGTACTTGGCTAGCCGCAACCTGAAGAACGTTCTCGTTGTCGAGCCCCGTTACGCTGATCCGCTCTCGCTCGTCTTCTACAAGAAGATCGTGGTGACGAAGGACGCGATCGCCAAGATCGAGGAGATGCTGGGATGAAACAGGAACGTCTTATGAAGGTTCTCGCCGGCCCCGTGATCTCTGAAAAGAGCACGTTGGTCGCTGAGAAGCACCGCCAGTACACCTTCCGCGTCGTGGCCGATGCCACCAAGCCGGAAGTGAAGGCTGCCGTTGAACTCCTTTTCAAGGTGAAGGTCGACGGTGTTCAGATTCTGACCACCAAGGGTAAGGTGAAGCAGCGCGGCGGCCGTATCGGCGGCGTGCGCAGCGATGTCCGCAAGGCCTATGTGACCTTGGCGGAAGGTCAGGAAATCAACTTCGCGCAAGAGGTGAAGTAAATGGCTCTCGTCAAAACGAAACCGACGTCGGCCGGCCGTCGCCACATGGTGAAGGTCGTTACGCCCGGTCTGCACACCGGCAAGCCTTTTGCCGCGCTCACCGAAAAGAAGAATCGCGGTTCCGGCCGCAACAGCAACGGGCACATCACCTGCCGTCATAAGGGTGGCGGCAGCAAGCGTGCGTATCGTCTGATCGACTTCCTGCGTAACAAGGACGGCATCGCCGCCCGCGTGGAACGCATCGAATACGATCCGAACCGCTCCGCTCACATCGCGCTCGTCTGCTACGCCGACGGCGAACGTCGCTACATCATCGCCCCGAAGGGCCTCAAGGTGAACGACACGATCATGTCCGGTCAGGAAGCGGCGATCAAGGTGGGCAATGCCCTCCCGTTGCGCAACATCCCCGTCGGTTCTACGATTCACTGCATCGAAATGCTCCCCGGTAAGGGCGCTCAGCTCGTCCGCTCCGCCGGTGCTTTCGCTCAGCTCGTGGCCCGCGAAGGTGCGTACGCCCTCATCCGCCTGCGTTCCGGTGAAGTCCGCCGCATTCTCATCGAATGCCGTGCAACGATCGGTATCGTCGGCAACGATGAAAACAGCCTGCGTGAATACGGCAAGGCCGGTGCCAAGCGTTGGCGCGGTATCCGTCCGACCGTCCGCGGTAAGGTTATGAACCCGGTGGATCATCCGCACGGCGGCGGCGAAGGCCGCACCGGTACGGGCCGTCCGCCTGTCACGCCGTGGGGTCAGCTCACCAAGGGCTATCGTACCCGCAACTCCAAGCGCACGGACGCCATGATTGTCCAGCGCCGTTATGACAAGTAAGGGGGCCTCGCAATGTCTCGTTCGTTAAAGAAAGGACCGTTTGTCGACGGTTCTCTCATGAAGAAGGTCGAAGCCGCCCAGGCGAGCCGCGATAAGCGCCCGATCAAGACCTGGTCGCGTCGCAGCACGATCCTTCCGGAATTCATCGGTCTCACGATCGCCGTGCACAACGGTCGTCAGCACGTGCCCGTCTATGTCAACGAAAACATGGTCGGCCACAAGCTCGGCGAATTTGCGCTGACGCGCACGTTCCACGGCCACGCCGCCAGTGCTGATAAGAAAGTGAAGGGGTAATGTAAATGGAAACTACTGCAATCGTTCGCGGTGTGCGCCTTTCGGCTCAGAAGGGCCGCTTGGTGGCTGACCTCGTTCGCGGTAAGCCCGTGGACAAGGCCCTCAACATCCTCACGTTCACGCAGAAGCGTGCCGCCGTTCTCATCAAGAAGGCGCTCGACTCTGCGATCGCCAATGCCGAACACAACTTCGGTGCCGACATTGACGAACTGCGCGTGACCAAGATCTGCGTGGAAAAGGCCACGACGCTGCGCCGCTTCGGTGCCCGCGCCAAGGGCCGCGGTACGCGTATCGGCAAGCAGACGAGCCACATTTTTGTGACCGTCGGCGACTAAGAGGTGAACCATGGGTCAGAAAATTAATCCTACCGGCTTCCGCCTTCCCGTTACGCGCAACTGGACGTCGCGCTGGTATGCGGTCGGCCGTAACTTTTCCCGTACGCTCGGTGAAGATCTGCGCGTGCGCGCCTTCCTCGAAAAGAAGCTGAAGGCTGCGAGCGTTTCCCGCATTCTCATCGAACGTCCCGCCAACAATGCCCGCATCACGATCTTCTCGGCTCGTCCCGGCGTCGTGATCGGCAAGCAGGGTGCGGATATCGAAGTTCTGAAGGCTGAAGTTCAGAAGATGGTCGGTGTGCCCGTGCACATCAACATCGAAGAAGTTCGTCGTCCCGAACTCGATGCGCAGCTCATCGCCGACGGCATCACTCAGCAGCTCGAAAAGCGCGTGATGTTCCGTCGCGCCATGAAGCGCAGCATGCAGAACGCCATGCGTCTCGGTGCCAAGGGCATCAAGATCATGAGCGCCGGCCGTCTGAACGGCGCGGAAATCGCCCGTACCGAATGGTACCGCGAAGGCCGCGTGCCCCTTCAGACCCTCCGTGCCAACATTGACTACGGTTTCTCCGAAGCCAATACGACGTACGGTGTGATCGGCGTTAAGGTTTGGGTTTACAAGGGTGACAACCTCGGCCGCGAAGACGCGGTTGAAGCGGCGCCGGCTCCGGCTGACCGCGAAGACCGTCGCCGTCGTCCGAGCCGCCGCCCCCGCAAGGAAGGCGAAGGCGAAGCGAAGGCGGGTGCCCGCCGCAGCCGCAAGGCCCCGGCCGCCGCTGCTGACAAGAAAGACGGAGAATAATCGATGCTGCAACCGAATCGTACCAAGTACCGCAAGGACCAGAAAGGCCGCAACCACGGTCTGGCTCAGCGCGGTGCCAACGTTTCCTTCGGGGACTTTGGCCTGAAGGTTCTTGAACGCGGTCGTATCACGGCCCGTCAGATCGAAGCGGCTCGTCGTGCCCTTACGCGCCACATCAAGCGCGGCGGTCACGTTTGGATCCGCGTGTTCCCGGACAAGCCCATTTCCACGAAACCCGCCGAAGTCCGTATGGGTAACGGTAAGGGTAATCCGGAATACTGGGTCGCTCTGGTTCAGCCGGGGCGTGTCCTCTATGAAATGGACGGCGTTGACGAACAGCTCGCCCGCGAAGCCTTTGCGCTCGCTGCCGCGAAGCTGCCTCTGAAGACGAAGTTCGTTGTCCGCCAGATCGGCATGTAAGAGGAGACGGACATGAAGGCAAAAGATTTGCGCGCCAAGGATGAAGCCGCGCTCAAAACGGAACTGAACGATCTTCTCCAGGCGCACTTCAAACTGCGCGTTCAGAAGGCGACTCAGCAACTGACGAACACGAACCAGCTGCGTCAGACGCGCCGCGACATCGCCCGCGTCCGCACGGTTCTCTCTCAGAAGGCGTCCGCGAAATGACCGAAAATAACGTTGAAACCAAGGCGCTCAGCCGTACCCTCATCGGCACGGTGACGAGCGACAAGATGGATAAGACCGTGACGGTTCTCGTCGAACGTCGCGTGAAGCATCCTCTGTACGGTAAGTACATCGTCGAGAACAAGAAGTACCACGCTCACGACGAAAGCAACAGCTGCGGCATGGGTGACAAGGTGGAAATCGCCGAGTCCCGTCCGATGTCCAAGACGAAGTCCTGGAAGGTGACCCGCATTGTTGAAAAGGCTGTGATCATCTAATTGCAGTCTCAGGCTTGCAAGTTGACTGATTTTTCGGTTATACTTGCGCGCTCACGGAAAAGGCCGGCCCCAGTGACCGGCCTTTCCGTTGAAAGTTTTCCGGATCGTCCGTTTGTTTTTCTCCCCGTCGGCGCAGTATCGGCGGTGTTTCTGGGGAAGACAGGCGGGTTGGTCTTTCTCCCGAACGGGACCAATACTATCCGTACTCCGGTACGGAACAAGTTGGAAATTAAAAGCCATGATTCAGATGCAAAGCAGACTGGACGTTGCCGATAACACCGGCGCTCGTTCAGTCATGTGTTTTAAAGTGTTGGGCGGTTCCAAGCGCCGTTATGCCAACATCGGCGACGTCATCAAGGTGACGGTCAAAGAAGCGGCTCCGCGCGGACGCGTCAAGAAAGGTGAGGTCTACAACGCCGTTGTGGTCCGTACCGTCAAGGGTGTGCGTCGTGCCGACGGCTCCCTCGTCCGTTTCGACGGCAATGCCGTTGTTCTGCTCAACTCGAAGTTGGAGCCCGTGGGCACCCGTATCTTCGGACCGGTTACGCGTGAATTGCGTACCGAACAGTTCATGAAGATCGTGTCTCTCGCTCCCGAAGTGATTTAAGGAGGCCGACAAGATGCAGCGCATCCGTAAAGGTGACGAAGTCATCGTTATCGCCGGCAAAGACAAGGGTAAGAAGGGCGTTGTCCTCTCCCGCGTTGATGATCGTCATGTGACCGTTGAAGGCGTGAACGTCGCTAAGAAGCACGTGCGTCCGAACCCGATGACCGGTGCCGAAGGCGGCGTCGTCGATAAGGTCATGCCGATCGACCAGTCCAACGTCATGCTCGTCAATCCGGCTACCGGCAAGGGCGAACGCGTTGGCTTCAAGGAAGTCGACGGCAAGAAGGTCCGTGTCTTTAAGAGCAATGGTGCCGTTGTCGGCGCCAAGGCCTAATTGAGGAGTTCCAAATGAGTCGTTTCCAGACGATGTATCACGACGTCATTGTTCCGGAACTCACCAAGAAGTTCGGCTACAAGACGATTATGCAGGTTCCCCGCATCACCAAGATCACCCTCAACATGGGTGTCGGTGAAGCCGTGAACGACAAGAAGATGGTCGACAACGCCGTTGCCGACATGACCAAGATTGCGGGCCAGAAGCCTGCGGTCACCCGTACCCGTAAGGCCATCGCGAACTTCAAGATCCGCGAAAACATGCCCATCGGCTGCATGGTGACCCTGCGCGGCGAACGCATGTACGACTTCCTCGACCGCTTGATCACGATCGCCTTCCCGCGTGTTCGTGACTTCCGCGGCGTGTCCGGTCGTGCTTTCGACGGTCGTGGCAACTACAACATCGGCCTCAAGGAACAGATCATTTTCCCGGAAATCGAATACGACAAGATCGATACGATCCGTGGTATGAACATTTCCATTACGACGACGGCCAAGACCGACGAAGAAGCCAAGGCGCTTCTCGCGGGCTTCCACTTCCCGTTCCGCAATTAAGCCGAAGGTGCTAGGAAAATGGCAAAGTTATCTTTGATCAACCGTGAACTGAAGCGCGAAGCGACTGTCGCTAAGTTCGCGGCCAAGCGCGCCGAATTGAAGGCGATTATCAACGACGCATCGCGCCCCATGGAAGAGCGCCTTGCGGCCCGTGCCAAGCTGCAGACCCTGCCGCGTGATGCGAGCCCCGTGCGTCTGCGCAACCGCTGCGGCCTGACCGGCCGTCCGCGTGGCACGTTCCGTAAGTTTGGCCTTGCTCGCGGCATGATCCGTGACGCGGCCATGCGCGGTGACATTCCCGGCCTTGTCAAGGCCAGCTGGTAAAGCGAGGAGATTACTAAATGAGTATGAGTGATCCGATCGCCGATATGCTGACCCGTATCCGCAACGGGCAGATCGTCGACAAGACTGAAGTTGTGATGCCGAGCTCCAAGCTCAAGGTGGCGATCGCCACCGTCCTCAAGGACGAAGGCTACATCGACGGTTTCTCCGTCGTTGCCAACGAAGGCAAGTCTGAACTGCATATCGGCTTGAAGTACTACGAAGGCCGTCCCGTGATCGAACGCATCGAACGCGTTTCCCGTCCCGGACTCCGCATTTACAAGAACCACGGTTCCATTCCTCAGGTCATGAACGGCCTCGGGATTGCGATTGTCTCCACCCCGAAGGGCGTGATGACGGACCGTAAGGCTCGCTCCGAAGGTATCGGCGGCGAAGTCCTTTGCTACGTGGCTTAATAGGGTAAGGAGATCAATATGAGTCGTATTGGTAAGCTTCCCGTTCACCTCGGCAAGGGCGTTGAATGCACCATCGCTGACGGCAACATCACCGTCAAGGGGCCGAAGGGCGAAGTGACGACGCACGTTCTTCCGCTCGTCGGCATCGAAATCAAGGACGGCGTGGTTCATTTCACGCAGCTCGAAGACAACCGTGATTCCAACGCCAACATGGGTACGCAGCGCGCGCTCGTGAACGACATGGTGAAGGGTGTCACCGTGGGCTTTGAAAAGAAGCTCACCCTCGTAGGCGTGGGCTATCGTGCTCAGGCTCAGGGTGACAAGCTCAATCTTCAGGTCGGCTTCTCCCACCCCGTCGTGCACCAGATGCCCGCCGGCGTGAAGGTTGCGACCCCCAGCCAGACGGAAATCGTGATTTCCGGCGCCGACAAGCAGAAGGTCGGTCAGACCGCTGCCGTGGTGCGCGGTTATCGTGCTCCCGAACCCTACAAGGGCAAGGGCATCCGCTATGCCGACGAACACGTCGTCATCAAGGAAACCAAGAAGAAGTAACGCGGGGAAGGTGAGACTATGATCAACAAGAAGGAAAACCGTCTGCGCCGCGCCGGTGCTACGCGCGCCCGCATCAAGCTGCAGAAGGTCAATCGTTTGACGGTGCACCGCACCAACCTGCACATCTACGCCAGCATCATCGCTCCGGAAGGCGACCGCGTGCTCGTTTCCGCTTCCACCGTGGAAGCCGAAGTCCGCGCTCAGCTCGAAGGCAAGACCGGCGGCAACGTTGCCGCTGCGAAGATCGTCGGTGCTCGTTTGGCGGAGAAGGCGAAGGCTGCCGGTATCGAATCCTGCGCTTTCGACCGTTCCGGTTATCGTTACCACGGCCGCGTTGCCGCGCTGGCCGAGGCCGCGCGCGAAGCCGGCCTCAAGTTCTAATAGGAATCGAGGCTTATGGCTAAGGTTGATAAGAAGAACGCCGCTGAAGAAATCGACGACGGCATTCGCGAGAAGATGATTGCGGTTAACCGCGTCACCAAGGTCGTTAAGGGCGGCCGCATCATGGCCTTCGCGGCCCTGACGGTTGCCGGTGACGGCGACGGCTCCATCGGCATGGGCACGGGCAAGTCCCGTGAAGTGCCGGCGTCCGTCTCGAAGGCGATGGAACGCGCCCGCAAGTCCATGATCAAGGTGCCGCTCAACAACGGTACGATCTACCACCAGGTGACGGGTCGTCACGGTGCTTCCACCGTGATCCTCATGCCCGCCAGCGAAGGTACCGGCGTCATTGCCGGCGGCCCGATGCGTGCGGTGCTCGACGCCGTCGGCATCCGCAACGTGCTTGCGAAGGCCTACGGTTCCACGAACCCCTACAACATGGTTCGCGCCACTCTCAACGCGTTCGAAAACCTGCACTCGCCGGCTGATATCGCCGCCAAGCGCGGTAAGACCGTTGAAGAACTGACGGCGTAAGGTGTAAAAAATGGCAGAATCCAAGAAGACTGTGAAGGTCACGCTCGTGAAGAGCCCGATCGGCACCAACGCCAAGCAGCGCGCGACGCTCGCTGGCCTCGGTCTGAAGAAGCTCCACCAGTCGCGTGAACTCGAAGACACGCCCGCCGTGCGCGGTATGATCACCAAGGTCGCCTTCCTCGTGCGCGCCGAATGATCCAAGGAATGTAAATCATGCGTTTGAATACTCTGAAGCCCGCTGAGGGCGCCAAGAAGGACGCTCACCGCGTCGGTCGTGGCGTGGGCTCCGGCTGGGGCAAGACCGCCGGCCGCGGCCACAAAGGTCAGAAGTCCCGTGCCGGTGGTTTCCACAAGGTCGGGTTTGAAGGCGGCCAGATGCCTCTGCATCGTCGTCTGCCGAAGCGCGGTTTCACTTCGCTTACCCACAAGTTTGTCGAAATGATCCGTTTGTCGGATTTGGAAGCTCTTCCCGTTGACGTCGTGACGATCGACGCCGTCCGTCAGGCCGGCTTGATCGGTGCGCTCACCGAACAGGTTCGCGTGATTGCGGCCGGCAAGCTCACCAAGAAGGTGACCGTGCAGGGCCTCAAGGTCACGAAGGGCGCCAAGGCGGCCATCGAAGCTGCCGGCGGCTCCGTCGCTGAATAATTCAGCTTCGGTTCCAACTCCTTTAACGCTTTAGGACAACGACGTGGCAAACAGCCCCAGCAATAAACCGACAGGGCTCGCGAAGTACGGCGACCTCAAGGGTCGTCTGATCTTCCTGCTTCTGGCTCTGATTGTTTACCGTATCGGCGCTCACGTGCCGGTTCCCGGTATCGATCCCGACATGCTGCGTCAGCTCTTCGATGAGCAGAAGGGCGGCATTCTCGGGCTGTTCAACATGTTCTCCGGGGGCGCTTTGTCGCGCTTCTCGGTGTTCGCTCTCGGCATCATGCCCTACATCTCTGCAGCGATTATCATGCAGATGTTGTCGTACGTGCTGCCGAGTCTTGAGGCGTTGCGTAAAGAAGGCGAATCCGGTCGCCGTAAGATCACCCAGTACACGCGCTACGGCACGTTGCTCTTGGGGTTCTTCCAGGCGATCGGCATCGCAGTGGCTCTGGAAAGCCAGGCCGGTCTCGTTCTGATGCCCGGCCTGATGTTCCGATTCACTTGTGCCGTGAGTCTCGTTACCGGTACGATGTTCCTGATGTGGCTCGGTGAGCAGATCACGGAACGCGGTCTCGGCAACGGTATCTCGATCATCATCTTTGCCGGTATCGTGGCCGGGCTGCCGAATGCGGCGAGCGGACTCTTCCAGCTCGTCAGCACCGGTGCCATTTCGCCCTTGTCGGCCATCTTTGTGATTGCGGTCGTGGTTCTCGTGACGGCCTTCGTGGTCTTCATCGAACGCGGCCAGCGGCGCATCACCGTGAACTACGCTCGGCGTCAGATCGGCAATAAGATCTACGGCGGTCAGGCTTCGTACCTGCCGCTGAAGATGAACATGTCCGGTGTGATTCCCCCGATCTTCGCTTCCTCGCTGATTCTTTTCCCGGCGACGTTGGCGGGGTGGTTCACGAGCGGCGACTCCACGCGCTGGATCCGCGACCTCGCGGCAGCCCTGAGTCCCGGTCAGCCCCTTTACACGCTTCTTTATGCGGCACTCATCATTTTCTTTGCTTATTTCTACACGGCATTGGTCTTCAATCCGAAGGAAACGGCAGAGAATCTGAAAAAGAGCGGTGCGTTCGTACCCGGTATCCGTCCGGGCGAACAGACGGCGCGATACATCGACAAGGTGCTCGTACGTCTGACGTTGGGCGGTGCGGCGTATCTTACGTTCGTGTGCCTCGTGCCTGAATTCCTGAACCTTCGCTTCAACGTGCCTTTCTACTTCGGCGGCACCTCGCTGCTGATCGTGGTCGTTGTGACGATGGACTTCATGAGTCAGGTTCAGGCCTACATGATGTCGCACCAGTATGAGAATTTGCTCAAGAAGACAAACTTCAAGGGCTTCGGCGGCGGTCTTTGATAAAGACTTATGCCACAACCAAAAGTGTCGCTTTTGGGTTTGACGTCCGGTTTCCTGAATAGGGGAATCGGACGTTGAATATCGAAAGAGAACGATTGGAAAACGAAAAAACAACCTCATCTGAGAATCATAAAATTTGTGATCAACGGTCTTTCGGGACTGCTCAGACCGCGGTTGCCGCCCCTTGCACTACACCGGGCGGCGGCTTTTTTTGTCCGCGGGACTTGTTTTTTCAGGAAATGAAGGTAAAATCATGCCCTTTCCGCCAGTCGGACACTGACTAATGCCCCCGCGGACGTCTTAACCAGAACGGACTGCGGTGGGTCGGAGATGAAAATGAAGGTTAACGCTTCGGTCAAAAGAATGTGCCGCAAGTGCAAGATCATCAAGCGCAAGGGTGTTGTGCGGGTGATCTGCGAAGATCCGCGTCACAAGCAGCGTCAAGGCTAATTGAGGTAAAAACAACATGGCTCGTATCGCCGGTATTAATATTCCGCCGAATCAGCACGCCGTCATCGGTCTCACCGCGATCTACGGTATCGGCCGCACGCGTGCTCAGGAAATCCTTACTTCCTGCGGCATCGAATTTTCCAAGAAGGTCAAGGATCTCAACGACTCCGAACTCGAAAAGATTCGTGATGCCGTTGCGAAGTTCACCGTTGAAGGCGACCTTCGCCGTGAAATCCAGCTTTCCATCAAGCGTCTGATCGACCTCGGCACCTATCGCGGCATGCGTCATCGCCGCGGTCTGCCCGTTCGCGGTCAGCGTACCCGCACCAACGCCCGTACCCGCAAGGGACCGCGTAAGGTCGGTGTCACGCTTAAGAAGTAATTTTTGAAGGATAGTTATGGCTCCCAAGACTCAGCAGGCCGCTCGTGCCCGCAAGAAGGTGAAGAAGGTCGTGACCGAAGGCATCGCCCACGTGCATGCTTCCTTCAACAACACGATCATCACGATCACGGACCGTCAGGGCAACGCCGTTGCGGCGTCCTCTTCCGGTGCTCAGGGCTTCAAGGGCTCTCGTAAGTCCACGCCCTTCGCGGCTCAGGTTGCCGCCGAACACGCCGGCAAGAAGGCTCTCGAATTCGGTCTGAAGAACGTCGAAGTCCGCATTGAAGGCCCCGGCCCCGGCCGTGAATCTTCCGTGCGCGCTCTGAACGCTCTCGGCATCCGCGTCACCAGCATCCAGGACGTGACCCCCGTTCCTCACAACGGCGTTCGTCCCAGCAAGCGTCGTCGCGTTTAATCCAATTTAAAGAATTTCGTATCCTGCGTTCGCGTATCCCTATGTCGAACGCGAACTGAATGCGGTCAACGCCGCAGGATAGAAGAGGTAACATAAAAAATGGCACGATATCTCGGTCCTAAGTTGAAGCTCTCGCGCCGCGAGGGTTCCGACCTCAATCTGAAGAGCGCTCGCCGTTCCTTTGACTCCAAGGTCAAGGATGCAGAAGTCAAGCCGGGTCAGCACGGCAAGACGAGCGGTCAGCGTCTCTCCGACTACGGCACGCAGCTGCGTGAAAAGCAGAAGGTGAAGCGCACCTACGGCGTTCTCGAACGTCAGTTCCGCCGTTACTACGCCGAAGCCGCCCGCGGTAAGGGCAACACCGGCGAAACGCTGCTTTCCCTCCTCGAAAGCCGTCTTGACAATGTGGTTTACCGTATGGGCTTCGGCTCTACGCGCGCCGAAGCGCGTCAGCTCGTGAGCCACTGCGCGATTCTCGTGAACGGCAAGAAGGTGAACATTCCTTCTTACTGTGTGAAAGCGGGCGACGTCATCTCTGTGCGCGAAGGCGCCAAGAAGCAGGTTCGCATCGTTGAGGCTCTCGCGCTTGCCGGTCAGAATGGTTTCCCCGCTTGGGTGAGCGTGGACGCCACGAAGATGGAAGGCACGTTCAAGAGCCTGCCTGCTCGCGAAGAAATTGCTCACGACATCAACGAAGCGTTGGTCGTCGAACTTTACTCGCGTTAATCTGGTTATTGAGTTGTGCAGGATTTCCCGGCCTCAGTGTAGTGCGCCGAGGCCCCGGAAATCCTTCGCAGGTGTCCGACCTGCGGAAAGCGTTCGGTTTCCTTCGAGGTGCCGGACGCTTAGTCGTATCAGAAATCCTCGAAAATTTTCAGCTTTTTTTGTTAAAAACTCAGCCTTATCGGTGTAACGAGCCGAGGGTATTGAATAGGACAAAAGCTCATGGCAAATACAACGCTTCTGAAGCCGACCACCGTCGAAGCCGTGGTTGACGAGAAGAACCCCAATCTCGCGGTCATCACGCTCGAACCGTTCGAACGCGGCTACGGCCACACGCTCGGAAACGCGCTTCGCCGCATCCTCCTGAGCTCCATGGTGGGTTATGCCCCCACGGAAGCGAGCATCGTGGGTGTTGTGCACGAATACTCCCAGATCGACGGCGTCATCGAAGACGTCGTGGACATCCTTCTTAACCTCAAAGGCGTGGTCTTCAAGTTGGAAGGCGGTCGTCAGGACGTGAATCTGCGGCTGCAGAAGTCCGGCAACGGCGTCGTCACCGCCGGTGACTTTGAACTGCCGCACGACGTGCAGGTTCTGAATCCCGATCACGTGATCTGCAACCTCTCGGGCGGTAAGCTCGACATGCAGGTGCACGTGGAAGCCGGCCGCGGCTATCAGCCGGGCGACATGCGCGCTTTCCGCGACGACTACAGCAAGCACCAGTTGGGCCGCATCATCATGGATGCGTCCTTCTCCCCGGTGCGCCGCGTCGCCTACGCCGTGTCCGCTGCCCGCGTGGCTCAGCGTACCGACCTCGACAAGCTCGAGATGACGATCGAAACGAACGGCGTGATTTCGCCGGAAGACGCTCTGAAGGAAGCTGTCTATATTCTTCAGGATCAGCTCTCCGTCTTCGGTGCCATCCGCACGGATGCCGAACCCCAGAAGGCGGTGGAAGAAGATAAGACGCCGCCTTTGGATCCGATCCTCATGCGTCCGGTGGATGATCTCGAACTCACGGTTCGCTCTGCGAACTGCCTTAAGGCCGAGAACATTTACTACATCGGCGACCTCATCCAGCGCACCGAAAACGAACTCTTGAAGACCCCGAACTTGGGCCGCAAGTCCTTGAACGAAATCAAGGAAGTGCTCGCCGCTCACGGTCTCACGCTCGGCATGCGCCTTGAAAACTGGCCGCCCGTCAACCTCGAACACTAATTTTTGAGTGTTTTCAGTCCCGAAGTCTCCCGAAAAGGAGTAGACTTCGGGACTTTTCTTGAACCTTACCCGACCGCCGGCACCTTAGCCGGATAGAAGAATTCGGGGACCCGGGCAATTCCGCCTGCGGTCGAAAGACTTTTATAGGAACTTTAAAAATGCGTCATCGCAACGGTTATCGTAAGCTCAATCGCACCAGCGCCCATCGTCTCGCCATGCTGCGCAACATGTGCAACTCCCTCCTTCGTCACGAAGCCATCAAGACCACGCTTCCGAAGGCGAAGGAACTGCGCCGCGTCGTCGAACCGATGATCACGCTCGCGAAGAACCCGTCGCTCGCCAACCGCCGCATCGCCTTCAACCGTCTCCGTGACCGTGAAATGGTGGTGAAGCTTTTTGACGTGCTCGGCCCGCGCTTCGCGAACCGCAACGGCGGCTACACCCGCATCCTCAAGATGGGCTTCCGCGTCGGCGACAACGCCCCCATGGCCTACGTTGAACTCACGGAACGCGTGACGGAAACGGAAGCGGTGGAAACGGAAGAAAAGAAGGCTGAATAAGCTCTTCGCCGTTTAAGCAAATAAAAAGACCGGTTTCGGGGTTGACCTGAAGCCGGTTTTTCTTTGGGCGCGTAAAGCCCGCAAAAAAGCCCGCGGCGGGCGCGGGCTTCATGAGGGGAGGGGAAGCCCTACCGGATGGCGGCAAGACGCTCTGCGAGCTTCTTTTCGAAGTTCCAGGCATCGCGGCACATTTCCGTGATGCCGAATTTCGCTTCCCAGCCTAAGAGTTCCTTCGCTTTTTTAGGATCGGCCCAGTTGGCGGCAATGTCGCCCGCGCGGCGCGGACAGATCTTGTAGGCCAACTCATGACCGCAGGCCTTTTCAAAGGCATGAATCACGTCGAGAACGCTGTAGCCCGTGCCGGTGCCGAGGTTGACGGCATCCCACCCCGTCGTCGCGGCGGCGCGTTCCACGGCGCAGACGTGACCCTTGGCGAGATCGACGACGTGAATGTAGTCGCGAACTCCTGTGCCGTCGGGCGTGTCGTAGTCGTTGCCGAAAACCTGGACGGCGGCGAGGCGCCCGGAGGCGACGCGCGCGACGTAGGGGAGAAGGTTATTCGGAATGCCGTTCGGGTTTTCGCCGATAAGCCCCGACGCGTGTGCTCCGATCGGGTTGAAGTACCGAAGGCAGATCACCGACCAATCGGAATCGGATCGGCAGAGATCGGCCAAAATGTCTTCGATCATCACCTTGGTGCGGCCGTACGGATTGGTGATCCCGATCCCCACCGGATGGTCTTCCGTGAGGGGCAGTTTCTGCGGCGTGCCGTAGACGGTGGAAGAGGACGAGAACACGAGGCGTTTGACGCCCGTTTCCTTCATGGCTTCGAGCATCGTCACCGTGCCCGAAATGTTGTTGTCGTAGTAGTCAAGCGGCTTCACGCAGCTTTCGCCCACGGCTTTGAGGCCCGCGAAGTGAATGACGGCATCGATTTTTTCCTCTCGGAGCACCTTCGTCATCAAGGCCTTGTCGCGGATGTCGCCCACGACGAGGGGCGCTTTTTTCCCGGTGATGGTCTCGACGGCAGCCGCGGCTTCCGCCGACGAATTGCAGAGGTTGTCATAGAGGACGACGTCGTGCCCCGCTTCCAAAAGTTCTACGGCGGTGTGTGAACCGATAAAGCCCGAGCCGCCCGTTAAAAGAATACGCATGGCAGATTCCTTATTTCTTGAAGTTGGGCATGCGGCCTTCGAGGAAGGCGCTGCAGGCTTCCTGAGCGGCGGGTGTTGCCGCGGCTTCGGCAAAGACGGCCTGTTCTTCGGCGGTGATGTCCGCCAAACGGCGGCTCCAGGCACTCCGCAGCAGTTTCTTCGCGTTTTGCACCGCAAAGGCGGGCATCGCCGCCAAGCGCTTCACGCGGGCGTCGGCCTGAGGGAAGACTTCTTCGTCGGCGCAGACGGCGGAAACGATCCCCATCTGCAGGGCTTCCGTGGCGCTGATGGGTTCGGACAACAGAATCTTCTCGGCAGCCTTGTGGTATCCGGCGTTCTGCAGTGCCAAAAGGCTCACGCCGAAGCGCGGCGTCAAGCCGAGCGCCGTGAAGGGGAGCGCAAAAAGGCTCGAAGACGAAGCGTAAACGAGGTCGCAGTAGTAAAGAAGCGTCACGCCGAAACCGACGGCGGGGCCGGCGACACAGGCGACGACGGGTTTTCTGCAGTTTTTAAGCGCTTCAATGAGGCGTCCGGCCGGGGTATCGGCATCAGCCGACAAGTGCGTCAACTGTTCTTTTAAGTCGCCGCCCGCGCAGAAAATTCCGGGCTGCGCGTGAATGAGAACGGCATGAATGTCGTCTGCTGCGTCACCCTTCACGATGTGCGCCGTCAACTCGTCCAACATGGCGGCGTTCAAGGTATTGCGGGCTTCGGGGCGTGAGATTTCCAGACGCAGCACGTTGTCGTCCAGAACCTGATGAAGAATGGGCATAAAAGCGTTTCTCAGTTAAGGGATAATAAGCCGTCAGTTTAAAGGAATCGGCATCGCCAGGCGTTCGCACACCGTGCGCACGGCGTGGTTAAGTGCGCTCTTTAATGCATCGTCTTCCCAGCGGGGTTCGTACACGGCGGCAAATCGGGTTTCGCGCGCGTTGATGCGGGTGAGATGCACCAGAGCATGGACGGCGGGTGCGACGTGACTGTCGTCGATCGCAAGAAAAAGGACGTCGCGGTCAAAATCGGGCGAAGTGATGTCGGACAAATCCCGGGCGGTGAGTTCGGCCGCCGCTTTGCCGAAGAACGCGCGGCAAGTCTCTTCGGGCAGCGTTTTGGCGAAGGTACGGACGACTTCGGCATCGTCGCAGTGAATACTGCGGATCATCACGAAGCCGTTCGTGAGGCGCACAGGCTGGTGCAGCCGCCGCGGGGAGCCGGCAAACGTGAGGTGGCTCGTACGGTCGTCGCCCGCGGCGGGGCCCGCGTTTACCGTCCCTTCGGCATCGAGCGTGACGGCGCCTTCATCGTCAAGCACCAGGGGCGTCAGCGCAAGGCGCGTGACGGCGGGGAGCGTTTCCGCAACGGCCGAAAGTTTGAGAAGCGTACGGATGAGGCTCTCGATGTTTGCCGCGGGCATGCCTCGGAAGGCGCCAAACCAAGCGCGGGCTTCAAAGGTTTTCAAAGCCTCGCGGGCTTCGGCCTCGGTGACCGGGGGAATGAGGGTGACGTGGCCCTTGAAAAGGCTCGCCGCCATGCCGCCCACCCCCAGTCGAATGACCGGTCCCAACACGGGGTCGGTTTCGACGGCGAGCGTCAGTTCCCGGCCGGCGGGTCTCACGGTCATCGTCTGTACCCAGACGCCGCGGAATCGGGCGTGCGGAGCGAACTGCGCAACGGATGCTCTCAGGGACTCAAACCCGGCTCGGACGGCGGCCGCGTCTTTGACGTTGAGCAATACGCCCCGAGCATCGGTTTTGTGCGCAATGCCGTCTGCGGACACTTTGAGCGCTACCGGCATGCCGATGCGTTCGGCGGCGGTAACGGCTTCTTCCGGAGTCGCCGCCGTAATGCCGGCGGCAAAAGGGATGCCGTAAGCGCGCAGAATCTGTGCGAGATCGTTTTCGGCGAGAACGAAGCGGCAACTTCGCTGGGCGTCTTCAATCACGCTCCTGGCAGCGTCCGTATCCCAGGTACCGGCGGCGGAACCCGGCGCGGAGAGCGTCGGTTGAGTAAAGACGCTTTCCGCTGCCCGGCACGCGAGCGCGAGCATTCGGGCCGCGGCCGCAGGCGTCGTCGCGATCGGAAGTCCGGCATCGGCCGCCGTGTTTTCAAAATTGATGTCCGGTGCCCCGAGACGCACGGCAATGACGGGTTTGCCGGCCGTTTCTGCGGCGTCTGCCAAGGCTGTGGGTAATGAATGGTTCGCCGCCGCGGCCGTGGGAGCCAACGCGACGATGAGGGCATCGACGTCGGTCTCAGCAAGCACGCGTCGGGCGCAGGCGGCAAGACGCTCGGCCGGAGCCTCTGCGCCGGCATCCGTCGGATCGACGGCCGCAGCGGGGGAGCCGGAGAGCCTCTGCAGATCTTCGTGAGCGGGGACGGATAAATGAGCCAAAGCGAGCCCCGTTTGCGTGAGCGCACCGGAACCCGCGGCAGCGGCGCCGACACCGTTGCCCAAGACCGCCGCGCGGGGACCGCGCGGGAGGCGCCCGTCAGCCAACAGGCGCAGTGCGCCGCAGAAATCGCTGAGGGAATCCGTGGCGACGGCACCGGCCTTTTTGACGGCGGCGCGGAAATTGTCGGGTTCGGCGACGGGGGCATTAAGGCGAGCCGCGGTCAAGGCGGAAATGCCTTCGGCGTCCGGGCCATAGAGAATCAGAACGGGTTTTATGCGGGAAGCGGCCCGAACGGCGGAAAAGAAGGCTCGGGGGCGGCGCAGCGCCAGAACGTCGACGGCGATGACCTGAGTGTCTTCGTCTTCCACCAGGCAGTCGATGACTTCGTCCAACGCAACGTCGGTTTCGGCGCCGACCGACACGACGGACGAAAAGCCGAAACGGTACTTTTCCGCGTAGTCCAAGAGCGCGGCGGCGGTTGTCGTGGTCTGCGCAATGAGGCCGATGTGTCCCGACAGAGGCAGACGCGGCCAGTAACTCACGTTGAGGCCGGATTTCGGACGAATGAGCCCGGTGGAATCGACGCCCACCAAGCGGATTTTGCTTTTGCGGGCGATGTCGGCAAGTTTCTCGCGCCACAGGCGGTTTTCGGTGAACTCGCCTTCCCCGGGGGTGACGAGCACGTTTTTGATGCCGGCTTTGGCGCAGTCATTCAGAAGCGATTCAACGCGGCGGCTTGACGTGGCGATGACGGCTAAGTCGGGCGGCTGCGGAAGATCCGCGAGCTTTGCCCAGCAGGGGGTGAGGCCGATGTATTTGTACTTGGGGTTGACGGGATAGGCTTCCAAAACCCGGCGGCTGTTCATGACGCCGCGCCAAATGAAGCTGCCGCGGCTGCCTTCCCGGTCGCTCGCGCCTAAGACGGCGACGCTCTGGGGGTTGACGGCGGAAAGGAGACGATGAGTGTTGGACATGTACGAAGCATAAAAATGATGAAAGTTGGATAAGTCTAATAAAGAAAGTGCTGGGGGGCAGCAAGTATGCCCGTATGCTGAAATAGCATCGCTATTTACCGGGCCGATGAAGTGAATTCCCCTTAGCGCAATAGCTCCGTTAAGTTCTGGTGAAACTAAGTCCGTGGCGAAACGCAGACGCTTCGTTCGAAAGGGCGGAGATAAGATGATCGCAGAAGCTCTGAAGTAACGGTGAACCCCGCGACTTTAGTTGTCGGGAGCTGCCAGAACGGTCCATCAGCGAACGGACGTGCGACAATGACGCCCGACGGGCGCCGGACATGCGCACGCCGTGAGGAAGAAAAATAAATGACGACAAAAGCTATTCCCGCGCCCAAGGCGTGGAAGAAGCCGGACGGGACGACGGTCTCCTGCACGGAAAAAGTGAAGGTGCTGGAAGAAAATTGGCGCGACATTCGCCAAGCCCTACAGGATGCGTTGGATGACGCCATCTTAATGGGGTGCACCGAGAGTCAATTCAAAGCGGAATATAAGCGCCTTGTGGAAAGCCTCACGACGGACTATCGGGAAGAAAAAAGTAAGGCCCCCGGGTTTTCCGTGGTGAAATGCGACCATTGGGTGCTCACGGTTGCAGACGTCGAAAAAAGTCGCGCGTTTTACGTGGGGGCGCTCGGCATGACGGAAGAAACGTTCGGGAACGGACGCACGGCCTTCGTGTATGCCACGGGAAAAGTGAATCTGCACGTCGCCTCCGCTGAAGCGATTTTGCCGCGGGCGGCGGCGCCGACGCCGGGTTCCGCGGATTTGTGCCTCATTGTGAGTCGCCCTGTGGCGGAAGTAAAAGACATTCTTGCGGGGAAGGGTATTACCGTGGAACTGGGGCCTGTGGAACGAACGGGGGCGTTTCATAAGCTGACGTCGATCTACGTGCGGGATCCCGACGGGAACCTTGTGGAGTTGGCGAACGAACGGTTCCGTGAGTAGCTCGGTGGTTTCCGGACAGCAAAAAGCCCGCTCAAACGGCGGGCTTTTTGCTTGAACGACGGGAAGGTTATTCGGCCTTCGTCACCGTTTTGCGAACCGTGGTTTTGCGCACGGTCGTCGTTTTTGACGCCGACTTTTCAGCCTTCGCTTTCTTGGCGGCTTCTTTCTGCTGTGCAAGCGCCGCAGCCTTGCTTTCCGCCTTCTTCTGCACCAGGCTCTTTTCGGGCTTGGTGGGCTTCAGAATGCGTTTGGATTCCGCGGCCTTGCGTTCGGCTTCGGCTTTTTCCGCAGCTTCCGCGGCTTCTTCTTCCTGCGTACGCATGGAGATGCGCACGATCGGAGGTGCCACCGTGGCGTTTTCTTCCTTCACGCCCCAAAGCTTCAGAAGATCGGCTTCACTCGGCACCGTACCGCGGTTGCGGCGGGCGACGACGCTCGCGCGCACCAGCTTTTCGATGTCGGGCAGCGGCAGCCGGTTGAGATCCATGAAATTGATGAGACTATGTTCTGCATCAAACCCCTTGATCGTCTGAACAAACGGTTCGATAATAGAATTCTCGGCGACGTAGAGCGTGAGGCACTTCTCCCGCGATTCGAGAGCAAAGAGCGGACTGCCGCTCAGTTCATAGAACACCAAACCGAGGCGTTTGCTTTCACGCACGCCGCGGGCGGCTCGACGAATCAGGCTGGCCACCCGCGCCATCGCCACGCGTCGATCCGGCGGCAGACTCTGCAGGAAAACGCCCAAAACCGTAGCCCCTACCATAAATTCATCCCCCTAAAATTCCTCAAAAACCAAAAGCGCAGAAATGAGAAGACAATCCGCGCGAATCTATTATTTTACCTGAAATTTCTTAGGAATGTAAGAGCGGAAACCCTGCCATAGGCTGATTCTTCGGGAAAATTTCGGGCGTTCTGAGGGAGAAAAATGGTTATTTCGGCAGGTTGCTCTTGTAGAAGGTATAGCGCGCCGTGAAGTGAACGACGAGCATGTTGCCGAGGGAATTGCGGTTGCAGACGGCAGTCGGAATGCCGCCTTTGGCCTCATCGCGTTTGACCCAGCGGTAGGGCGTGAGCGTGCCGGTTTTGATTTTTCCCGCAGGCGTCACCCTAAAGAGGACGTCTTTTAAGTCGGCGTCGGTTTTGCCGGGGGCGGAACTCACGATTTTGGACGAGAGTTTGGATTTGTCGGGCGCCGTGAAGTTGAAGTCCGCGCCCTGCGTGGCGATCTTGCGGCCGGCAGGGTTCATGAGCACGACCTCCGGCGCAATAAAGCGCCACCAGTAGCCGTCCTTGTCGGCGGAACACTGGAATTTCAGCACGCCGGCTCCGGTAAGGACGAGGTCGGGCTTGGCGGTGGCGTCCTCCGGATCAACGGGGCCGGGCCCGAAGGGGTTGAAGCCGGCGCAGCCGGTGAGAAGAAGCGTAACGGTAAGAAAGAGACGGCGCATGGTGTTTTCAGCGGATGGTATTAGGAGACAAGGATGATTGTAGTGATTGAGACGCTACGAGAGTGTTCCCGTCGTCTCCGTCGGCACGTCCCGGAACTTTTTGGTACTGAAGTCGATGTTCATGCGGGACGCCGCGAGAACGGCAATGAGTGCGAGAAAAAGGAGCCCTGCGCACACGAAGTAGGGGCTTCCCGCGAACACGTTGTCCGTATGCCGCGCGGAAAACATCAGCAGAGGCGTCCCTAAGGCCGGTGCCAAGGCTCCCGTGAGGGAATTTAAGGAACTCACGGCGCCCATGGATTTCCCTTGTTCTGTTTTGAGCGTACGGCGGCTGATTTCCCCCGTCAGCACCGGTGTTGCCGCACTCATGACGGCATAGATGCAGCAGGCGGCGGACGCTGCGATCCCCCAGGGAGACAAGGCGACGAACGCCATGGCGGCCGATCCGATGACAAGCGCCCCTAAAACGATCTCGCGCGGCCGCACGAAGCGAATAAGGCGCTGCAGCACGACGCCCTGCATGAAGGCAATTGAGAGTCCCAGTGCAAAGACGGAGAGCCCGATCGCGAGCGGCGTAAACCCGTAACGGAATTCCGTATAAAGCGCCCAGGTGCACTGCATCAGGGCATTTGCGAGGCTCGTGAGCGTAAGAATCAGCAGGAATAGGCGGTTGGCGGGTACCCGCGTTACGTCAAAGAGCGCACGCAGAGGGTTGTTGTTGCGCCAAGAAAGGGGTTTGGCGGCACGTTCGGTGAGCGACTCCGGCAGCACGAAAGCACCGTAAAGGAAATTCAAGAGCGCCACGGCCGACGCCGCCATAAAGGGCCAACGGGGATCGCTGTCGCCCAAAAGACCGCCGACGGCAGGACCCAAAACGAACCCGACGCCGAACGCCGCGCCGATTTTGCCGAACCCCGAGCAGCGCCCGACGCCCTGCGTGACGTCGGCAATGTAGGCTTGAGCCACGGTCATGTTGGCGGACATCATGCCGCCGACGACGCGGCTCACAAGAATCAGAACGAGCGATCCTGAAAAAGCCGGGACGGCAAACGTGAGTCCCAGTCCCAAAATGCCGCCTAAGAGAACGGGACGGCGGCCGATCCGATCGGAAAGCGCGCCTAAGAGGGGGCTGCTTACGAACTGCATCACGCCGTAACTCAGCATGATGAGGCCGTACCACCACGTCTGGGCGTCGCGGGTTTCCGAGAGCGTCCCGATCAGCCGCGGCAGTACCGGCACAATGAGCCCGATGCCCAAAGCATCCAAAAAGATGCAGGCCAAAATGAATCCGACGGCGGGCTTGATGGGCATGGTAAACAGGGGGTGGTTAATAGACGTTGCAACGGGAGGATCATAGAGGAAACGAATCCCGGCGGCGTCGCAGCGAAGAAGCGATGTGCCGACGCGGTAAACTCAGAAGATCTCAAAACAAGAAATCTCACTATGAACTTCATTCCCGTGACGCCGGCTTCTGCGTCCGTTCTGACTTCGTTTTTACCGGCTTTCGGTACCGGTGACGCCAATCATTCGGTGGGCGCCTTGGTGACGCGTGCGTCGGAACACGACACGCACTATGCCGTCTTGGAAAACCGACTGTTGATCCGCTGGCGGCCGACGGCGCAGGCTCCGATGATGTGGATGATGCCGATGGGGGAGACGCCGGACGCAGCCTTGTGGCGGGCGCTGGAAGCGGAAAGTCGGCGTTTGGGAGAGCCCCTGCGGTTTTGGGGGACGGTGCCGGTAATGAAGGCGGTTTTGCGGGCGGCGTTTCCGGGGCGAATGCTGGACGTGACGACGACCGAAGACTGGTGGGACTACCTTTATGAACGAGAGGCGTTTGTGACGCTTTCCGGTCGGGCGCTGCACGGGAAGCGCAATTTTGTGAAGCGCTTTTGGACGGCACATCCGGCGGCAGAATTCATGCCGCTTACGCAGGGAAATATCCCGTTGTGCGAAGCGTTTCTTTCCGATTGGTATGCGGCGTTCGGGGAACTTACGGACGGGTTGCTCGCGGAAAAGGCGGCGATTGCGACGGCGTTTCAGCATTGGGAGACGCTCGGGATGACGGGGGGCGCCTTAGTGGAAGCCGGAAAGGTTTTGGGTTTTACCTACGGCGCGACAGTGGCGCCGAATATGTTTGCCGTACACATTGAAAAGGCGGCGCGTTCTGTGACGGGGGCGTACCCGGCGCTGTCGCAGTGTTTGGCAAAGACGTTGCCCGACTCGGTGAAGTTTCTCAACCGGGAAGAGGATTTGGGGATTCCCGGGTTGAGAAAAGCAAAAGCAGAGTGGGCGCCGTGTGCAAGAAATGAGAAGGGATGGGGGACGGTGAAATAGGTTTTACGGCAGGTGAAATCGACCAAAATTTTCGACACATCTCCCTTTCAGGGCGTCTGCGTGGTGCTCGTGCGGTTGGCAGACATTTCTGCGGCTGAGGTGGTGAGCCTTATCGCGAAGCCGAAGGCTGCTGAACCAACGAAGCCAAAGAAGAGGGAGCGTTTGGAATGGGGGCTCTTTTTTTGTGGCTGGAGGATTAGGGGCCTTGAAACCCTATCTCGGGGCGGAGGCTGGGACTTTTTCTTTCCTCAAGCGTGCGACATAGGGCCGTAGTAAAGGGTCTGGCAGCTGACGTGCAGAACGGCATTCTGATGTATAGGGACTGTCTGCCGCTGAAATTCCAAAAAAGGAGCCGTTGGCATCCTTTGTTTTGGGACAACCAACGGCGGTTTTGTTTGCCGAGATTCAAACGCTGGTCGGCAACAGTCGTAGAAAATCGGCGTCTAACTGACTCAGAGCTGCCCGGATGGCTGACGTTTTGTTTTCCTGCCAAATTCTGAGTGCATCGATTTTTTGGCTCATGTGGTTCAGGCACCGATTGAGTTCATCCGGTTGCGGTCCGCCGGACGTTCGACGATGCAGAATGATGGCTTTGGGATCCAACGTGCGTCGGAATTCGTCTTCACTCATGGGACATATGGGATTCGCAGACGGATATTCCTTCTGCACGACCTCCGCATAAATCCGTTGCATTTCTTGATATGGAAATTCAGACGGCTTGATGTTGTGTGCGCGGCCGTAGGTCACAAGCGCGCTGGCGACGTGGTGTCCCACGCGGAAGGGAAGTTTGTATTCCCGCATCATGACGTCCGCGACTTCTTGGCTGGCCGTCCAATCATTGTTGAGTTCTTCGAGGGCACGTTCCGGATTGATCCGCAGGGCTTTGAGCACCCGACGGAAGTTGGTCAGCAGATTGACGGTGTCCTGGGCCATGGCGGTATTGGCCTTCGGGGATTTCGGATCCGTCATGCCCGGCGTGATGTTGTGAGCGTAGAGGACCGTAGTTTGTGCGTCGCCGATGACTTTGGAGGCCATGATGCGGGTGTTGATCATGAGACCGGGATTGCGCTTTTGCGGCATCGCCGACGAAACGTAGGTGTTGTCGCCGCCTTCCTGCAGAAGAATCCAGGGACGAGGTTGGGCGTACTGCACCGACACATCCTGAATAAAAGTTCCGACGTGCAGGGCAATGCTCGTCAGTACCGCAGCGAGTTCGACGGGTTCGTCCGAAGACTTCATTTGCCCGGCATCGTAAGCATTTTCAACCGGTGCAGTGAACCCTAGGTACGCGGCCATTCGGTCGCGGTTGAGCGGCCAACTGGTGCCGTTGAGAACGGTGGTTCCCATGGCACAGTAGTTGACGCGTTCATAGAGTTCACGAAGGCGCTGAGCATCTCGATCGAAGGCTGACAGAAAGCCCAGCAGATAGTGAGCGTAACTGTTGGGTTGGGCGGCAACGCCGTTCGTATAGTTGGGAACAATGGTGTCTTTGTTGGCTTCGGCTAAGGCGGCCAAAGTTCCCATCGTTTCCGCCAGTTCTTCGGCAAGTACCAAGAGATTGTCGCGGAGAATGGCAGAGCGATACGTGGCGTGCATATCCTGACTGGAACGGCCGATATGCAGCATCGTTACATCCATGCCGGCGGCGTCAATCAAAAGCGGCTCAAACTGAATGACTTTTTCCGGACGGGCTCCGCCGGGGACATTGCCGGCATCAATGACGGTCTTAATGCCCTGGGCGACTTTGGAAACAACGGCGGCGTCAAGCAGACCTTCGGAAGCATTGATGACGGCGGAGGCTTTGTTCATTTCGCCGAGCCAAAAGAATTGATCGCGAAGCGGGAGTTTTCGGATTTCCATAAACGGTACCTCTTTCAGTTATTCGTTTCAACGGAATGCAACGTATCAATAACGGTCCCGTCACGATACTCAACGACTCCGACAATTTTGTCGGAGAATTTCACGTCATCCGGTGTGCCGGTTTCCGCCAACACATCATGACGAAGATCGTGAATGTTTCGTACCGGCAGCCCGGCTTTTCGGCAGGCGTGTTCCAAATCAGAGCGGTTGGGATTAATGCAGACACCGCGTTCCGTGACGATGCAGTCGACGGTGGAGCCGGGGGTTACGACGGTTTGAACTTTTTCGCGGATGGCTGGAACGCGGCTGCGCTGTGTGGGAACCAGAACCATCGCAAGTTTGGCCCCATAAGCGGTATCGCTGTGCCCGCCGGAGGCGCCCCTCAGAACGCCGTCAAGACCGGTCATCACATCCACGTTGAAATCGACGTCAACGTCAAGGGCGGCCAAAGCGACGATATCCAATTGGTTGACGGCGCAGGAGGTGCAGAAGGGATCGGCATAACGTGCGGCGCTGATTTCAATATGCCGGGGATCGGTTGACAGGGATTGAGCAACGGCGGCATCGAAACTCTGAACGTCCAGAACGCGGTCAAAGAGGTTCTCTTTCAGCATGTTGATGGTGTGGCCGGATACGCCGCCTAAGGCGAAAGAGCCGCGGATGCTGTTTTTCTTGGCGTAGCTCTCCAAGTAAGCGGTGACGGCAAGCGACGCGCCCCCGGCTCCGGCTTGATAACTGTATCCCGGTGCTACCAGTCCGGAGGCTTTCATAACGCCGAAAGCGAGTTCAGCCATCCGTTGCTGCAGCGGATCACGGGTGAAACGCACGGTGCCGGAAGCAATTTTGTTTGGGTCGCCGAGGCTGTCGACGACCAGAATTTGATCGACCTGACAGGCATTGACGGACGCCCGGGCTTCCAAACTGTCGGACACCAAGTTATCGGTCACGGCGACGACATGCGCGGCATATTGGGCATCACTTAAAGCGTAGCCCAAGGAGCCGCAGGCACTGGGGCCTTCCGAGCCCAAGAAGTTCCCGTCATGATCGCAAGCCGGTGCGCCGAGGAAAGCGACGTCAACTCGTAATTTGCCTTCTTTCATCAGTCGGGCCCGACCGCCGTGAGAATGAATGATGAGCGGTTTGGCCAGTTCGCCGCGACTTACGGCTTGTCCGACGGCACCGCGAACGCCGGACGAATAAAGGCCCGTGATGACGCCCGAGCGAATGTAATCGGCGACGCAGTCGTGAGCTCCGGTGAGCGAGGACGAAGCGAGTGTCAGATCATGGATTCCCATCGCTGCGATTTCTTTCAGAATGAAAGGCAATACGGCATCGCCGTTTCGCAGGTGATGGTGAAAGGAAATGGTCATGCCGCTTTTGAGTCCCGAGCGTTCAATCGTTTCCCGAATATTGCGGGAGATCTTCTGACGGCCAAAAGAGACGACGCGGTGAATCGGACTCTGCGCCGTAAAGGTGTAGGTCCCGTTAAGACGGACATCGGGGGATTCATAGGGGGAGAGTTTTCCAAAACCGGGAATTTCATCGGGAACCCAGCGGCCCAAAGCATTTTTTATGAGGTTCATGGTTTTACTCTTCGAAAGAAATACCGGCGGCACGGGCCCGCTGAAGTATGGAAAGGGACTGTTCGACAACCGGAGCATCCACCATGGTGCCGTTGACTTTGCAGACGCCGCTGCCTGCAGCCTGTGCTTCTTTCCAGGCACGGGCTACGGTGAGCGCTTTTTTGATGGCTTTTTCCGTCGGACAATAAGCTTGATTGATGATCTTGCATTGCAACGGGTGAATCGCGGCTTTACCGGAAAAACCGATCTGCATATCGAAGGCGGCTTCCCGTGCCAGTCCTTCGTTGTCGTTGAGATTGGTAAACGGCGTATCAAACGCCATTACGCGGGCAGCTCGTGCCGCTAAAACGACGAGACCGCGAGCCGTCAGTAATTCTTCACCGGTCGGCGTCCGCAAAATACCCATGTCGGCAGCGAGATCTTGTCCCCCCAGGCTGATAGCCGTCACACGGGGACACGAACGGGCAATTTCCCGCGCATCCAACACAGCATTGGCGGTTTCGAGCATTGCGTGGATTTTTACGGTTCCGACCGGCAGACCGTTGGCTTCTTCGATCTGAGCCATGTAGTGATCGACTTCTCTTACGGCTTCTGCGGATTCGGCCTTCGGCAGACGAACGGCATCGGGACGCCCCGGAATCACGGCTTGAAGGTCTTTTTGCCAGAATTCGGTGTCGGCCGCATTAATACGTACGATCTTGACGACCGAACCGAAACGAACGGATTTCAGAGTTTCAGCGATAAGGTCACGGGCGGAGTCCTTTTCCGCAAGGCTCACGGCATCCTCAAGATCCAGAATGACGCCGTCAGCTCCCATCCAAGCGGCATTTTGCAACATGGAGGGATTAGTGCCGGGAATATAGAGCTGACTTCGGAGTAACGGAAACTGCGGTTGTATTTTCATAACGATTTTTCTCCGAGAAGTGGAGTAATTCGATCCAGGAAAACGGTGCAGATCAAAAGATCTGCGGCCCCGCCGGGGGAGAGATTTCGGTGAAGCGCTCCCAGAAGTAAGCGGCGGTAGAGTTCGGTGCCTTCCTCCGTTAATAAACCTCCGGCTTCAATGGTGTTGTAGGCGGATTCCTGCATGAAATGCAGTCCGTCAGAGCCGCCGCGTCCGAGAACGTTGGTGTCGTACGTGTGCCAAATCAGGTAAGTCAGAGTGTCCGTTAAGGCATCCGCCCGAGAGGGGGACTGCAGTTTCCTTTCGGAAAGAAATTTCAAGGCTCCCTGCACCGTCTTAAATCCCGAAGCGGCCTCGCCCCGCGCTCCGGCGTAATACGAAAATCCAAGATCCTTAGCGCGTGTGCGGGTGTGCGGGTCACGATTTAATTCGTCGGCAGCCATTGACCGTGCGGCGGCAAAAACGCCTTCTGTGCCTTGGTGGTGTGCATAGGCAAAGCCGACGGCCGCACAGAGAATACCTAAAAGATAAAGGAGACCGCGGTACGTGTTGACGCCCGAAGACACGGCAAACATGATTTTTTCTGCTTCGACCCCAGCCTGACGCAGACGGGCAAGGAATTCCGGGGAGGCTTCTTCGGTGTTCATCCCGCTCTCAACGCAGAAAGACCAAAAGGACTCCAAGTGTCTGAGGCAGTTCCCCATCAGGGAAAAATTCAGATCCTTGTGACAGCCGTTGGTAATCGGCGTGACCAGTCCGGGTTTATAGAGGAGTCGCAACTCGTCCTGAGCTGCCAAGGAGGCACAACGAGAAATCTGTTCCCCCGACGTTGTGCCGACCGGATAAAGAACCTTTTCAAGGCACGAGGTGATTTCTTCGTTGGTATGGCGACGGAATTTGATGCAGGTCCACGCCGGTGAGCCGCATACAAGGCAGGTTCTGGGCGGCAATCCCAGATCTTGACGTGAGACGGCTCCTTTTTCGTTACTGACGTCAATATCCAGAAACCGTCCGATCGGCAGTTGTTCTTCCAACAGAACCGTCTTGCGTTTAATGCTTTCCGCTGATGACTTGGTCAGAAACAGGAAGACCGGGCCGTCCGAGGTCGTTAAGCTTGTCTCGAAGGTCAAGCCAATAGCCTGCAGCGGAGAAAGCGCCTCATTGAGAATGTCCGGATAGCACAGCCTCTGGGCAAACGGCAAACGAAGCGTCACGGAAACAACGGTGTTTCCGTGAGCTAATTCCGCTCGGCGGTGCCATCGTTCTTCTCGATCCGCTAAGACCGATTCCAGTGTCGGCAGAAAATCGGACAACGGCATTTACAGGGCTCCGCTGCGGGCGAGTGCCGTCTTCAGACGAGCTCGAAGGGTGCACTCCCGAGCGCCTTTGTCATGAATGGAAACGGCAGCGCCGGTTACCTGGTTATCGTCCAAGACCTGACGGACGACGGCTTCAATTTGGCGCCCCCACTGTGCCAAAACAACACTGGTAATGCCGATGGTTAATGTTTCCGCCGGAGCGACGGTAATCATTACGTCGCTCGATTCCAAAGAGCCGGCGACGGCATTCTTTTTTGGATTCATGATTGTTCCTTGAAGAGACGACTGTGTTGGAAAGCTGCCGATATCAACGGGTGATTGACGGTTGGTAAGTAGGAGAGAGCTTCATCGAAATGACCGGCAACCAGAAGTTGCCGTACGGCTGAAGCACTAATGACGGGGCCGTAGTTCGGCAGGTGAAGACGTGGAATTTCCTGACAGGTCAGACCGAAGGACGGTAAGACAGACTTCATGACGCCGTTATATTTCCGTGTGGCCGGTGAAAGGGGTTCTTCGCCGACGTAACGACGGCTGATTTTGAGAGCTTTGGCCTGGCGGACAAAAAGTGTGAGATCGAGTTCGGCGTGCACGCGGACGCGCTCCGTATCCTTAGTGAAGTACGAGGGAAACGAGGCGAGCGACACCATGTAAGGGCCGGAAGGAAGGACACGGATGTTCGGAATATCCGATAAGGCGTTTTGCGTCATCCTCAGGCGATCGTTAAACCGAAATTCGGAAATGTCTTCGCTTACGACGAAGACCCAGATGAAGGGGGAGTCACTCAAAGCGCGTTCGACTAAGGCCCGATGTCCCAGAGTAAACGGATTGGCGTTCAAAACGACGGCACCGCAGGAATTCGGTACTCCGGACGTTAAGCTTTCAAGCTGACGAAGGTGTTGAGAAAAACCATCATTCCATTCCAAGAGAACGGCCTGTGGTGCGCGGGCTGCCGTATGAAAACCGACGGCTTCAAACTTTGCGGCTTCGGAGGGTTTGGTGAAGGCACGAATTTCCGTACAACCGGCGATAAAGAGATCGGAGACGGCCCGTTGCGTCAGGGTGACGGCGAGCCCTTGTCCTTCGGCTCCTTCGGCAACGGCAAAACCGACCAGCGTTTCGCCTTGAACGCCGACGGTACCCAAGAGATGCGGCCCGTCAAAAGCGCCCCAGGCACGGTTGCAGGACGGGACAGAGAGTCCGCGACTTTCCAACAGGCATCGGCGTTGTTGAAAGTCGTTGTCGGAAATCAGTTCCCGTACCTGCATGGTAACCACCTGATTACATCAAAATGAGGTAGTTGGCGATGAGTGCGGTAATCAAACCGCCCAACATCGGAATCCAGTTGCGGCGGACAATCGCAAAGGGCGAAAGACCCGCAGCACCGGCAACAGCGATAATGACGCCGGAAACCGGACTCATGGCGCGCAGGAAGCCGCTCGCGAACTGCATCGGGGTTACCAAGGCCGATGCAGTCCCGCCCAAGCCGGCAGAAACGTCCGGTGCCATAGCGGCAAAACTCGTGTAGGCAGCGACGCCGGAGCCGGTGAGGAAGGTGATGAAGCCCACGATGGCGGACAGTACGGCACTCATGCCGAACATTCCCATACCGACGGTCTTCGAGGATTCAACCAGCATGTCGATCAGGCCGGAAATCTTGAGGCCCTCGGCAAAGAACTGAGCGCAAATGATGAGAGCAACGATGCCGGTGAAGAGTTTACCCATGGCCTGGAACATTGCGAGCGCGTCTTTGAAGACTTTCTGAGCGTCGCGCAGCCGGATCAGTTCAATCAGAACCACGGCAGCCCAAACGAGGAAAAGCGCGGAAATGGTGTTGAGCTTGATGGCGGAGTAGACGAGTTTGCTGAAGATGATCATCAGTACGAGCGGCATCAGCGGAAACAGGGCGTACCAACCGGGAACATCCGGCACTTCCTTCGCTTTCACTTCCACGGTTTCACCGTAGACGTCGTCGTTCTTTTTGTCGTAGTACTTGTTGACGAAGTACAGCAGGATGCAGACGACGATGATCGAAGGCAGCGCAACGGGCAACTGACACTGAACGAAATAAACGACCGGATCCAGACCGGCGACTTTTGACGCGAGGTTCGAAGTGCCCGAAGACGGTCCCATCGGCATCCCGGCATTCATACCGATGACGGCGGCAGCTGCTGCAGAAATCCCGACGCCGCGCAGAATCGGATAAAGCGCCACCAAGAGCAACATGGCAAGGCCGGCGGCACTCGGTACGACGAGAATCAGGGCTTGGCCGACGAGATAGCCCAATACCAACACGAGGTAGGGGGAATTCAAGCACCCCAGCGGTTTCGTAGTTAAATTAACGAGTGCTTTGGCGGCACCGATGCGATCCATGTAGGCTGCAAAACCGCCGGCCGTCATGATCACGAAGCCGATGCCGGATACCTGAGACGTGGCGCATTTTCTCAAGAGATCGAAGATATCGAACCAAATCAGGCCCGAAGATTTCATTCCCTTGGGAAGAATATTGGTTTCACCGGCCAAAATGCAGACGACGATGAGAAGAAGACCGGCAAGAAAAAGCGTCATGTGGTTGGGGAATTTTTTCACCATCATCCAGCCGGCGCCGACGGTTACGAGCAAAGCGAACCAAGGTAAGAAGCTTGTCATGGCAACTCCGTAGCGAAAGAGTGCAGCAATTGTCCGAAAAAACTTCGGATACAGCTTATTGTCTTTTTTGTGCTTGCATTGAGCAAGGCAAAAACAGCAAAGCTACTTGCGTAAGACGCAAGTAGAATGAGGACAGGGAGACGGATATGAACAAGGCCGATGATTTGAGGTTGTGGCGATATTTTCTGGCGGTGGCTGACGGTGGCGGTATTTCACCGGCAGCAGAAACCGTTGCCGTTGAGATATCGACCGTGAGTCGGGCTGTGGCTCAGTTGGAAAAAGCGGTAGGACATCCTCTCATCAACCGCAAGGTTAAACCGTTTGCTTTGACGGACTTGGGGCAGACCGTTGTGCCGAAAATCCGGCGCATTTTGGAAATGCAGGATGCTTTGTTGGACGAACTGCATCAGGACAACGAAGCGGAGACGGGGGAAATTCGTTTGTCGGTGTCTCCGGGATTTGCGGCAACAAAACTTACATTCTATTTGGCAGAGTTCAACAAGATATACCCTCGTGTGTCCTTTCGCATTACACCGGGGATGACGGTTGAGGATCTTCTGAAAGGTCATTGTGATATCACGGTAAAAACCGGGGAGGTGAACGCGTCGGAAGATGAGGTGGTGACGTTTTATCGTGGGCACAATTTCTATCTTCCGCTGGCTTCAGTGCAATATATTGAGCAGAACGGGATGATTTCAGAACCCAAAGATTTGGCTCGGTGTACGGTGTATCGCTATAACGGCCCTGTCAGGGAGGAGACTCAATTTTTGACAAAGGACGGCAGGATCGAAGCGATACCGAGCCGTAATGCGATCAGCATCCCCAGTATTCAAGCGGTGCGAAATTCAGTGCTCGCATCGCTCGGCGTAGCGGTGGATCTCACGTTGAACAAATGTGGGGATGACGTGCTGTCGGGACGGTTAGTGCCCATTTTGCCTGGTTGGTTCCGGCCTCCGCTGCCGGTGTATACGGTGGTGTCACGGTCGGCGTGGATGCTGCGTAGGGTGAGATTGTTTGCGAAGTGGTTCAATGACCAAATGCTTGAAAAAACACAAAGTGAAAACGAGCGGTTGCGGCAATTTTACGAGGCGAAATACAAAATTGTATTGCCGGAGGTTGTTGGAGCAAGCTGTGGCGGATGAAGCGCACAAGGTGGGGGGCTCACTACATTGCCGGCGAGATTCTGATTGGTTTTTTGCAATAAACAAGGACGTTATTACAAGCGCAACCCAAGTACAACTCTCCGGACGGATTTCCGGCTGGAATTTGTTGGCAAACGAATGTCAAATTGGCCGGACGGAATGAGCGGTTAAACCTTTCGTCAGTCCATACGGTGTATCTGCTGTGCAGATCACAGCGCCGTGACCTGTTTCTTCCGGCAATTCTGCAAGCACAGAGGAATTCCGGATGTCATCTTTTTTCGGGTGACTTCACAATTTTGTAGGAAGTAATTCGAGGGAAAGTCGCTAAAACCTAGAATTTTCTAAGAACAACTGCCTAAATTCGATCTTTTTAGTTGCATTTGTATCTAAGTGTGTCGTATCCTGAAGCCGTTGATGAATCGCAGTGCGCGAAGCATCGTCAGGAATAACGCGGAGAGGCGCTTTCGAAAGATAGGATCTCCGACCTGATGACGGACGACTTTTTGATGTGCCGAAAGCCCGAAAATGAAACGGCTGAGACTTCGAAATGGTTTTTTCTCTGAAACCGGCGCCTGCTTACGGAGATAACCAAAATGGTAGAAAAGAAAAAAGCCCTATTTCACCGAGCGATGCCCCTTATCCTAGGCGGGTCGCTCGTCAAGCAGATCGTCATCGCGTTGATCTTGGGTTCGCTTACGGCGTACTTCATGCCGGGGCTTGCTGTCGACATGGGCTTTCTGGGGACGCTTTTTGTGTCCGCCCTGAAGGCTGTGGCACCCGTGCTCGTTTTCGTACTCGTGGGGGCGGCGATCGCCAACCAGGACATGAACGCCGACAGTCACATTAAGCCTATTCTCGTTATTTACTTGGTGGGTACGTTTGCAGCGGCGGCGACCGCCGTGGCGGCAAGTTTCCTTTTCCCCGTGTCCATTCAGCTGGCGGCTGAAGGCGCGAAGGCCGCGGCGCCGGGCGGCATTGCCGAAGTGTTGAAGAATCTCTTCCTTTCGGTGGTGGATAATCCTGTGCACGCGCTTTTAAACGCTAATTACATCGGCATTCTTGCCTGGGGCGTGGGTCTCGGCATTGCGATGAAAAAGGCTTCGAACCGTACCCGTGAAACGCTTAACGATCTTGCCGACGGCGTGGAATTCATCGTGCACGTGGTGATCCGTTTCGCACCCGTGGGTATTTACGGGTTGGTCTCGAACACCTTTGCGACCGAAGGGTTCGGTGCGCTCGTGGGTTACGCACAGCTTTTGCTGCTCCTCGTCGGGTGCTTCTTCTTCGTGGCGCTGGTTTTGAACCCCATCATCGTTTGGGTCTGCACCCGCAAGAATCCCTATCCGCTTACGCTCATCACCCTGCGTGAGTCCGGTGTGATGGCGTTCTTCACTCGTTCTTCGGCGGCGAACATTCCGGTCAACATGAATCTGTGCCGCAAGCTGAAACTTCCCGAAGACACTTTCGGCGTATCGATCCCCCTCGGTGCGACCATCAACATGGCGGGCGCGGCGATCACGATTACGGTTCTGGCGCTCTCGGCCTGCACGACGTTGGGCGTGCATGTGGACGTCTTCACCGCGATCCTTCTCTCGGTGGTGGCTTCACTCTGCGCCTGCGGTGCGGCAGGTGTGCCGGGCGGTTCTCTGATGCTCATCCCCTTGGCCTGCAGCCTTTTCGGGATCGACAACGGGACGGCGATGCAGGTGGTGGCCGTGGGCTTCATCATCGGCGTGCTGCAGGATTCGGCGGAAACCGCGTTGAATTCGTCGTCCGACGTGCTCTTCACGGCGGCCGCGTGCCTGCGTGCGAAACGCCTCGAAGAAGAAGCGGCAAAGAAGTACGGCGCTGACTGATTTTTCAAAAAGCTGACATAACGAAAGGCCGATTCGGGACGCATTCCGGGTCGGCTTTTTTTGGGGTCTTCCGGCATATTTGTAGGTAATCCCCTTCCCGAAAATTCTCCTGACTGGAGTTGAGAGGCCTTCGGGCAGCGGAGGGTGGCGCCGTCAAGGCTCGAACGGAGGATATGCCGCGAAAGCCGCTTGACGCCGTAGTACGAGGGCGAGAATTTAGATAGGCGGAAGCAGTTCAAGCGAAGTGCCAACTGCTTCCGCCTATCGTCCACATCGCCCTCGTTTTTAGGGAGGGGCCTATCTGCATATGCAGCTGTGGACTGTTTTGTCAAGTTTTTAGCTGTTTTCCTAAAAATCCAAGATGATCCCTTTTTTGCAGGAAAAACTGATAAAGATAAAGTAGTGCTAATATATTGCTGTTGGCAATGATGGAGCACTCTTATGGCAAATATTCAAGTACGTGTTGATGATGCGTTGCGTAACGATGCTGTGATGGTATTGAACCAGATAGGCATGGATATGACGACGGCTGTCAGAATCCTTTTGAAACAGATTGTTGCCAGTAACGGATTCCCGTTTAAGCCTGTGGCAGATCCTTTCTATTCGAAAGGAAACATGGAATACCTAAAGCAGGCGTTGGATGATGTTCGGCACAAGAGAAATCTGGAAACCCACACGCTGACAGAGGTACCATGATGAAACTGGTCTGGTACAGCGGTGGTTGGGATGATTATTGTTATTGGCAGGAAGTTGATAGAAAGATAGTCAAGAAAATAAACACTCTCATCAGAGATACGCTTAGGCACCCAACTGAAGGCATGGGAAAGCCGGAGGCGTTGAAGTATGAGCTGGCAGGAGCTTGGAGTCGAAGAATCACCGATGAGCATCGTTTGGTTTATGTTTTCGCTGAAGATAGTGTGACGATCATCGCCTGTCGTCATCACTATTGATGTAGACTGATATAGGAAGCATCAAATACGTTTTTTTCTGGGAAAGCCATAAATTTTTATTGCAATCTAGTCACTTATGGTTTGATTTTTTACGCAGTCTTCGCGTATTCTTTCTTTATCACACGCCGTAGCCCGAGCCGGACTCGCAAAGCCCGGCTTTTTTAGATTCGCAAGAAAATCGAACAACGGGCTCGATCAACAGGAAAAAAAGGCGATGAAGAAAGAAAAGAAAACACTTTTGAGCCGCGCCATGCCCTTCATTATGGGCGGTTCTCTCATCCGACAGATTGTCGTGGCGCTTATTTTGGGGACGCTGACGGCGTACTTTATGCCGGGTTTGGCTGCGGACGCCGGGTTTCTCGGTACGCTTTTTGTATCCGCTTTAAAGGCCGTGGCACCGGTTCTCGTGCTGGCTCTCGTTTCTGCGGCAATCGCCAATCAGGACGTTGACGTGGAAACGCACGTGAAGCCCATTCTCGTCCTCTACTGCGTCGGGACGTTCTGTGCCGCGGTGACGGCGGTGCTCGCAAGTTTCGCGTTCCCCGTGACGATTCAGCTCGCGGTTGAAGGCGCTAAAGCCGCAGCGCCCGAAGGGGTGGGATCCGTTCTGAAGACGCTCTTTTTATCAGCCGTGGACAATCCGGTTCATGCGCTTTTGACCGGCAACTACATCGGGATTCTCACGTGGGGCGCCGGGCTCGGCATTGCGCTCAAGAAGGCTTCGAACCGCACCCGTGAAATTCTGAATGACCTCGCGGGCGGCGTGGAATTCATCGTGCACGTCGTAATCCGTTGCGCCCCCATCGGGATTTTCGGTTTGGTGGCGAATACGCTCGCGACGGAAGGCTTCAGCGTTCTCGTGGGTTATGCGCAGCTCTTGGGTCTTCTTTTGGGGTGCATGGCCTTTGTGGCGCTGGTACTGAACCCCCTCATCGTTTGGTACTGCACGAAAGAAAATCCCTATCCGCTGACGTTTACGGTTCTTAAAGAATCCGGCGTGATGGCGTTTTTCACGCGTTCCTCCGCCGCCAACATTCCGGTGAACATGAATCTGTGCCGCAAACTGAATCTCCCCGAAGACACGTTCGGGGTGTCGATTCCGTTGGGTTCCACCATCAATATGGCGGGCGCCGCGGTGACGATTACGGTGCTCACGCTGTCGGCGTGCCATACGTTGGGCATTGAAGTGCACTTTATTACGGCGGTACTCTTGTCTTTGTTGGCGTCAGTGTGTGCCTGCGGGACGGCCGGGGTGCCCGGGGGCTCCCTGATGCTGATTCCCTTGGCCTGCAGTTTGTTCGGGATTGACAGCGCCGTGTCGATGCAGGTGGTGGCCGTGGGCTTCATCATCAGCGTGCTGCAGGACTCCTGTGAGACGGGGCTCAATTCGTCGTCCGACGTGCTCTTTACGGCGGCGGCCTGTAAGCGGGCCAAACGCCTGGAGGCAGAGGCTGAGGCGAAATATCGTCGTTTTAACGATGATTGAGGGGGAGGCACTGCAATGTCGCATGACATGTAGAGTTCCGTCATCCCCATTTTTTAGAGAAAAGAGATGCCGCTTGCCGCTCGTCCGGTTGCCTGGCCGGAAAACATCGATCTCAACGACACGACGCCGTATGCGTTTTCGGCCGTTTTTGCTTCGACGATCGACAGTCATGGGCGCCGGGCGCTGCACACGCATCCGACGGGAATGATCGGGATGCGGATCGAAGGCGGACGCTACGGGTTGGAGTTGGCGGACGGGTTTGTCGCTGTGCCGTCGCGCTGCGCGGTCTGGGTGCCGCCGGGGTGTCCGCACAATGTGGTGCAGGCGATGGATACGAAATCATTGTCGCTGCACATTGCGCCGGAAGTGGCACGGAAGATGCCCGGGGAGCCGTTGCGCTGCTTTTTGAATCCTATGACGGCTGAGATGCTCAAACACTTCGCTGCGGTTTACGGCACCACGGACAAAGGCATTCATGCAAAACGCCTTGCGAGCATCATCATTGAAGAAGTCTTGGCAGCATACGGCGAATGGCGGCAGCACTGCGTGATGCTGTATGCGTTGGACGATCTTGCGGCGGGGTTTTCGGTGGAAGCGACGGCGGGATCGGCCGGGTTTAAGACGACGTCCGCGTTTATCCGCGCGTTTGCCAAGCGTTTCGGCATGACGCCCGGCGAGTACGTAAAAACGCATCAGCTCATTGTGCCGACGGTGACGGTTTCCGACTCGGAGGGCTAGTCGTTGTTTGTTTTAGGTAAAACGACGTTGTCCAAAAATGCGTATGACGTGTCCGAAAATCGTTTAGTGAAACCGCGGGCTTCCCGTTAGCATCTTCCTCGAAAAAATCGGCCGAATCCGACCTCAAAAAAACAACACGGTTCGGCTGCCCTCACACTTTTCCAGGAGATAGAAAATGATTTCGCTCTCGGTTTCCCGACGAACGTTGCTTGCGGCCGCCGCAGCGGCGGGTTTCGTCATGACGCCTTTGGCCAAAGCCGTCGCTGCTGCCGTGGACGACTACGGTACCTACCGCTGGTGCGCCTGCGTGATTAACTGCGGTCAGCGTTGCCCCCTGCGCTGCTACACCAAGAACGGTCAGGTGATCCGCATCGAAACGGATAACACCCAGCCCGACACGCTCGGGCCCCGTCAGATCCGCGCCTGCCAGCGCGGCCGTTCCATGCGGGAGCGCATTTATTCGCCCGATCGTCTGAAGTACCCGATGAAGCGTGTCGGTAAGCGCGGCGAAGGGAAGTTCGAACGCATCACGTGGGACGAAGCCGTGGAAACCATTGCCCGTGAATGGACGCGGATCCGCGATGCCTATGGCAACGAAGCCATTTATTGGCAGTACTGCTCCGGTCAGCAGTCCTTGGTGAGCTCGCGCCGCGCTTGGCAGCGCCTCATGAATTTGATGGGCGGGTTCCTCAAGTATTACGGCTCGTATTCAAACGCCCAGGGTTCGGCCTCCTTCCCGCTGACTTACGGCGGTCGTCCCTCGTCGCTGCCTTCTCAGATCGCGAATGCTGAACTCTATGTGCTCTTTGGGAACAATCCCTCGGTGACGCGTCCTTCGGGCGGCGGTAAGGGTTTTCAGATCGATGCGGCTCTCACGAAAAAGCGTCCGCGCATCATCGTGATTGATCCGTGCTTTACGGATACGGCCTCGACGCGCGCCGATCAGTGGATTCCGATCCGCCCCGGTACCGACGCTGCGCTGATCGGTGCTTTGGCCTACGAATTCATTACCCATAACTGGGTGGATCAGGCGTTTCTTGACAAGTACTGCGTGGGTTACGACGCGAAGACGCTTCCCGCGTCCGCACCCAAAAACGGCGACTACAAGAGCTACATCCTGGGGCACGGCAAAGACAAGACCCCGAAGACGCCGGAATGGGCTTCGAAGATTACCGGCATCCCCGTGGACGTGATCCGCAATCTCGCCCGTGAAATGGCGAAGACGAAGCCCTTGTTCGTGTCGCAAGGCTGGGGGCCGCAACGCCAGGCCAACGGCGAAGAAACGGCGCGTGCCGTGGCGATGGTGCCGATTCTTTTGGGGCAGGTGGGTTTGCCCGGTACGAACACCGGGGCGCATGAAGGCAATACCTCCTTCCCCGCGGTGTATCTCCCGGTGGGCAAGAACCCCGTGAAGGCGACGATCCCCGTGTACCTCTGGACGGATGCGATTCTGCGCGGCAAGGAAATGACGCGCCGGACGGACGCCTTGAAGGGCGCGGAAAAGCTCACGCAGAACATCAAGATGATCGTCAACTCCGGCGGCAACACCATGATCAATCAGCACGGTGACTGCAACTGGACGGACAAGGTGTTGCAGGATGAGACGAAACTCGAATTCGTCGTGGTCTGCGACAACATGATGACGCCTTCGTGCCGCTACGCCGACATTCTGCTGCCGGATACGCTGGGCCCCGAAACGAACGACGCGGCCTGTCAGGGCGGCAGCCACGGCGACGTTGCGGAAATGCTCGCCATTCAGAAGGCGGTGGAACCGCGCTTTGAAGAAAAGCCGAGCTGGGAAATCTGCCGCTTGATTGCCGCCAAACTCGGTCTGGAAGAGAAATTCACCGAAGGCCGCACGCAGGAAGAGTGGGTGCGGTGGTGCTACGACGAAACCCGCAAGAAGGTGCCGCAGCTCCCGGATTTCGACACGTTCTGGAAGAACGGCATGGCGAAGGTCTGGGGCTACCGTAAGGATCCGATTGCCTTGGAAGCGTTCCGCCGTGATCCGGGAAAGAATAAATTGAAGACGCCCTCGGGCAAGATCGAAATCTATTCCGAACGGCTCGCGAAAGAAACGGCGGACTGGAAGTTGGCCGAGGGCGACGTCATTTCGCCCATCCCCGTCTTCTGGCGCACCTGGGATATGCCGGGCGATCCGCTGGCAAAGAAGTACCCGCTGCAGTGTTTCGGGTTCCACGGCCACGGGCGCATCCATTCGACGTTCCATAACCTGCCGCACCTGCGCGATCTGCATCCGGACGTGGTGTTCATGAATCCGTTGGACGCGGAAAAGCGCGGCATCGAAGACGGCGACACGGTGCAGGTCTTTAACGACCGCGGCATCGTGCAGCTTCCCGCGCGCGTCACGCCCCGCATCATGCCCGGCGTCATCACGATTCCGCAGGGCGCTTGGTACAAGCCCGAAGTCATCAACGGCAAACGCGTTGACGTCGGCGGCTGCATCAACACGCTCACGGCGCATCGGCCGAGTCCGTACGCCAAGGGCAACGCCCAGCACAACATTTTGGTTGACGTTCGCAAGGCCTAAAAGCGGGAGGAAAAAATGACACAGAAAGGCTTTTACATTGATACTACCCGCTGCGCCGGCTGCCGTACCTGTTCGGTCGCGTGTGCGGATTTGAACAACACCCCCGTGGGTCTGAACCTGCGCCGCGTCGTCGAGTACGAAGGCGGCGAGTGGAAGAAAAATTGGGATGGTACGTGGCGTCAGAATGTCTTTGCGTACTACGTCTCGATGGGTTGCAATGAATGCGCCGATCCCGCCTGCGTGAAGGTGTGCCCGACGAAGGCGCACTACAAGCGTGCGGAAGACGGACTTGTCGTGATCGACACCGCCAAGTGCATCGGGTGCGGCGCTTGTGCCGCGGCCTGCCCCTACGGCGCGCCTCAGTTGGATAAGGTTGCAAAGAAAATGCGTAAGTGCGACGGGTGCGTCGCCCGCACGTCCAAGGGCGGTCAGCCCGTGTGCGTGGAAAGCTGCCCGGAACGCGCGCTCGAATTCGGCGACATCGAAGAGCTGCGTCGCAAGCACGGAACGCTCGCAGCGATTGCGCCGTTGCCTTCTGAGGAAGAAACGCATCCGAGCCTCGTCATCAAACCTTGTAAGCGTGCAAAGCCCGTCGATTTCGAAGGCGGGGAAGAACACCGCTTCTGATTTGACCGACGTCGTTTGACGTGATGATGGACGGCCGCCGAGGGGAAACTTTCGGCGGCCGTCCGTTTTTAGAGTGTGCTGAAAAGTCGTTGTCGGTACACTGAAATTCAGTGGATTTCTGTAGGTGGTCAGGCTTTGTTTTCAGATAAAATTTCGGCATGACTGCCATTCTCTCAATATTTCTGCAAGTACGGTACCGCCGCGGAGCGGGGCTTCGTCGCGCCGGTGGGTTCACGTTTGTTGAGGTAGTGATGGTTCTGGTGCTGCTCGGCATTCTCGCTGCGGTAGCCGTACCGAAGTACTTCGACATTCAGGCGCAGGCCGCCGCCACGAAATGCGCCTATCACCGGTCGCTCGTCATTAAGACGCTGCACCAGCGCTGGGCGTTCACAAAGATCGACGAGAGTTTTCGATCAGTGTTTCCCAATCCGGATGAGGCCGTGATGTCCGTGCTGCACGAGTTGGGCGGCGACAACTGCAGAGAAGGCAATGCCTGCCTGAAACTTTGCCCGACGGGCGGTTTCTACGAAGTCAGATACGAGGGCGACGACGATGCCGGCTACCAATTCTCCGTCGAGTGCACGGAGCACGGTTTAACGGGGTCTGATGGGTTGGGTGACAACACGGAACCGGATCGAATTTTGGTGAAGTCGGACAATGCGGACTTGTTGGTGCAGTGGCTGGTCGGCAAGGATCGTGAGACGGCCGGGTACGAGCAGAAGATCGGCAACGGTGCCATTTCGTCCATTGACGGTTTCTTTACGGAGGCGACCGCCGGCATCATCGATTCGGAGGCAGTGGGTGACTTCACGAACAATCGGCATCAGTATGGCACGGACGAGACGACGCAGAAAAAAATCGGTTCCATGACGGAACTCGTCAACAAAGCGCTTGCGGCAGCAGGATTTGATACGAGCGCCGTCATCTGGCGCATGGAACGGGATGCCGGCGGTTTGGCAACGGATCCCGTGACTGGAAAAAGCACGTGGCGCAACCGGCTGACTTTTACGCTGGCTGAAAAGCCGTCGTCGTATCCGGAGGGATCGGCGCAAGTGACGACAAAGGTCTACAAATTCGACATCTGGTACACGGAAGCGGTGAAGGGTCGCCCTGTCCGCGGGTACGGCGACATTGAGTCCCGTGACGGAAAGGCGACTCTGGAAAAATCAACCAACGGTCGGTTCTATGTACTGACGCCGGGCGCCTGACGCGAGTCAGAGTTTTAGCGCCAGCCGTTCGCTGAAGGCTTCGATGAGACGCGTTGACATCGGATCGCGCCGCGAGGTGCGCCGCCAAGGAAGTTCCACAGAATTGCTCGGATAAGTGACCGGGCACTCGTGGTACTGCATCGGGGAAATTTCCGCAGTGGCTTTCGCGGCATGCCGCGGTATGGTGATGATGGTGTCGGTGCCGTGTAGGAAATAGGGAACGGCGGCAAAGTGCGATGTGGAAACGCGCACGGAACGTCGGGCGCCGAGGGGCTCCAGTACGTCGTTCACGACGCCCACGAAGCCGTTGAAGCCTACCAGAATGTGTTCGTGCAGGATGCAGTTTTCAAGCGTGAAGGGGACTTTGAAAACGGCCGGATCGACGAGACAGCCGTAGGTACCCGTGCCTACGGAAATGTGATTCAGCGCGTCGTTGGAAACGCCGCCCGCGGTAATGGCGATGTCGATCTCGCGCGCAAGCAGCATCTCGGTTACGAGTTGCGTGTTTGTCTGCTTAAAACGCAGGCGCCCCGCGGGAAGCAGTTCTTTGGTCATCGTGACGAGGTGCGGCCCCAACGCCATTTCAAAATCGTCCGACATACCGATCGTAACGGCGCGGCCTTCAAAGAGCTCCTGACGTCCTGCGTAGCGGCTGAGCGTGTTGTCGAGTTGGGAAAGCGACTCCGTGATGATGGGATAAATCTGTTTTGCGTAAAGCGTCGGCGTCAATCCCCGACCCGTGCGTTCAAAAAGGGGATCGTGATAGAGCTCCCGTAACTGCTGCAGCGTCGCCGAAACCGCGGACTGCGTCACGTTCAGACGGATGGCGGCGCGTGAGGCGCCTCCCTCTTCAAACACGGTCGTGAAGACGCGGAGCGTGTTGAGGTTGAACGGGCCGATATTAGTATCTCGGCATGGTGAACGTCTGGGGTGCTCTGACGGCATTTGCCATCATGGGCTGCGCCTTCTGGAGAATGCGCCGTCACGTGCTCGCCAAGGGCGGCTCGATGAAGTTCACGAAGGAACAGTTGGAAGCCGTTCTCGAAAAGTTTGAAGGCGAAGGCGACAAGGCGACCGTGAAGACCTGGGTGGCGTTCGTTCCCTTCATCTGCCTCTTCGTGGGCGCAAGCACGGGACTTCCCATCTTCCTCGTCTGCTTTGCCTGCGCGCTGCTCGTCATCATCCTGGCGCATCGCAATCTCATGAAGTCCGAAGCCGACATGGTGAAGGGTGTCAAGATGATTTCGATCCCGTTCGTGGCGACCGTGGTCTTTATGTTCCTCTCGGGCGTCATCAACAACACGGGCGTGCTCGACGTGATGAGCGAAGTCTTTAAGCCGCTTCTTAATACGGCGCCGATGCTTCTGATGTTCATCGTCGCACTGTTGGCCGGCATCGTCACGCAGTCGTACCTCGCGTCCGCAGCCATCATTCTTCCCTTCTGCACCTTGGTGCTCGGGGCCGGTGCGGATCCGATGGCGGTTGCCGTTGCGGCAACCTCGGTCAGTACTTCTTGACCGGCGGCCCGATCTCGGGGCTTAACACCGTCATTCCGGTGGTGCCTGGTTCCGAACTGATGTGCGCCAACAAGTTCCAGCGTCCGAACCATGTAGCGGGCTGGATCGCGGCGGCCATCATCACCGCAGGGCTGACGCTTGTCTAAACCCACTCCATCCTAATCCTCTGGTGAGGTTCACCCCTTCGGCCGTGTGGGGAAACACGGTTCGGCCGAGGGGGATTTTTTTTATGTGACCGATGGCCGTGGAGAACGAAGCGCCATACCGAGACGGCGGTTGTACCGTCAAGTCAAAGAAGAATGGTCGAGGGGTGATGCCTTGGATAGATCCTTTTGGATTTGTTCAATGACGGACATCGGCAGGTCGGTAATTGCCTGGATGTCATCCAGAGAATATCCACGGGACAGCATGCATTCGGTAGTGACTTTGTCCTTTTCGGCCATTTTCGCTTTCATTTTCGCTTTCACTTCGGCCTTCATTTCGGCCTTTACCTCTTTACGGATCTGAGAGTGGATGTATTTGCCATAGGAGGATGTTTTCATAAACTCATTTTTTCTTATTCGTTAATTTATGCTGTTTTCTTCAGGCGCTTTACGATGCTCGTCGGAAGTCGTGTCTGCGTTGAAAAGTGCGGACAGCGCTTTCATCCAATCGGGGTGCTTTTCCGGATCTTGTGTAAGGCAGATCTCCTCAATGCAGATCTTGTTGATCTCCGGATCCGGGGCTCCTCCAGAGATGGTTCCGTCCGGCCTGAAAAAATTCCGTCGCGAATTTTCAGCGGATTCGGCAGACGAAAACGACGGCAGACATTAGGGAAAAGCTCAATCGCGGCCGTATTCCAAGTACGCGTTGTAGTCGTCAATCATCGCTTGCCAAACATCGTCCGACATGGTGTGAGGTACGGCTTCGGAGTCGTCCGACAACAGGGCGTTGACGGCGTTAACCAAAACGGTGGCTTCGGTCGTCAGCATGGCCGCTTTTTCGCACACGCCCGGCAGCAGTTCCTGCGGCGTTCCCTGATCCGATACGGAGAGGCAGTCAAGAACCGTCTTGAGTCGGCCCCGCAGTGACTTCAATGATTGGAGTTTTTCCGTCAGCAGGGTCTGCGGATCCGGTGCTTCGTCAGAGAAAGGCCCTTCAACAGCCGGGGTTTCAGGTTTCGTTGTTTTGACGGCAGGCTGTGGTGCTGCGGCAGCAGAGGACTGTTTCGTGAAAGCAAGGTCGGATTTGTCGAAATCTAAGAGCGCGATTTCTTCGTCAAGCCCCATTAACTTCGCGAAGGAAGTCAGAAGTTGCCCCAAGACCGTCAGTTTCCCGGTAATTTTGGTGACTTTCTTGGTCGCTTTGCAGCCGGGCTCGACGAGTTTGATCAGGTTTTTGAGGCAGTTGAGTCCTGATCGACCGCGAGCACGGATTTTGCGGTCGATTTTTGAAGCGGCTGCGGTTGTCAGAAACGTTTCAAAATGGGTGAAAGTTGCTTCCGGGGCCGTAAGCGTGCCATTGTGCAGCGTGATGTGCGGCCAATCGGCCAGGCATTGCCGCAACGGCTCCATCAAGGGTTGCCAGGGATTTTCAGGTTCGGGAGCGGAAGGGATGGTGGGGGCGACGGAAGTTGTCGGGGACGGTGCTTCCTTTTTCGTATGCAGAGTGTCGCTCAATTCGGTGAGCCGTTGCAGCAACAGCGGCATGGCAGAGCCCATCGCCAGCGGGTTACTGGATTGGGCAACTTTTTGAAGGCGTTCGCAGGCAACGCGGGATCGAGACACAAGATCTGCCGGACAACGGGCTTTGCTGTATTTGGGGCAAAGCGTTTTCAGAATTGACAGCATGGTTTCCGGTTTGACGGTCTGCTGCAGGTGTCGTACGGTCGTGATTTCGAGAATGCCGTTTCCCAAGTCCTGCTGTTTTTCTTCGTGGAAGACTTCGATACGATCGTCGAACTGAAGTTTGGCCGTGTTGTCGGTGTAGTGCAGCCAGAACCAGAATTCGATGCAGGGATTCGTCCAACAAAGATGCGGCGAGGACGACATGTTTTCGGCCATTTGAAAAATGGCGTCATACGTCTGATGATGGTCACGGTCAAAGACGAGCCAATATTCCGTGAAGGGAGACGCTTTGTCAGCGACTTGAGACCATTGGAACTCTTTGTAAGCGGCCTCAAGAAGCGACATCGGATCGCAGGCGGCGGTGTTCCGGATGGCGACATGGTTTTGAATCTGCAGGGCGTTGACGATTGTCGTGAGATACTGCTTTTCGGTTTCACCTTCGCAGTAAATGAGAAGACGCGGCATTTTGGTTTGAGGGGGCATAGTTGTTCGCGGCCGTGCCGCGTTTTCCTTTTCAAGCTGAAGTCCCGCGGATTGTATGACCTCACTTTTGGAAATCCCGGGTTTTCGCAACATTCGGAGCGAATTTTTTTGAAAAAATTTTCGTCGGGGTAAAAAGGCGTGAGAAAACAGCGAATTGAGAATGCCGTAGAGCCGTGGGTTGGTATACTGAAACCGATTGCGGCAAAGGCACGAAGACGGAGCCTGAACCAATTGATGCAGAAGATGTTTTCTTTTTAAGAGGTCGCCGATGGATCAATTGGAATCGCGTTCTGCCGTAAAGACTGTGCTGTGACAGGCGGAGATGAGGCGACGGTGTGGCCGGTGATCGGAGGCGGTTTCCAATGACAGCAGAGGGTGATCTCACTGAAGCAGTAGCGTGGCGCGTTTTGGATCAGGTAGCGGACGAGGCGCGTAAAGAAGTTGTGAAGCAGGGTTTGAAGGAAGACCAACTGGACTCTCTGATCGAAGCGAGTCTCGTGTGGGCGTGTTCGTTAGGCAAGACCGCTGCCGAAAATGCTCCGAGTAAACCAAAGATGCCGTCCCGTTTTTCGGCAGGCACCGACGGCAATCCAACTTGACAGCGTACGGCTTACGACGGCGCGTGCGGCGTGCGCCATGGCAGCAAGTTCCGAGACGGTGACGGGATAAGGCAATTCCGTCAGTTCGTCATCGAGGTTTTGACCCGCCGCGCGATAGAGTGTTTCGATGAGCCGTGCCGTGCGAAGCGGTACGGGAAGGAGACTGTTCAAAAGGAGTCCCTCCATTGCACACTCGTGCTGCGCTAAAAGGGCGGAGATGGTGCGGTTTTTAATCGTGAGGTCGTCAGCAAGAAAAGCGAGGAACGTGTCGGCTGAAAGCGGTCGCAGTACGGTATCCGTAAGCACCCTGGCGGTGAGTGGTTTGGTCTTTCCGGGATGAAGTACCGCCATAAAGCCGCCTAAGACGGCTCCCACGCCGAAAAGCGCTGTCATACGCTCAGGGAGCGATTCACAGACGGCAAAGGTGGCGATGAGGCCTTGTTCGATCAGAAAGACGGAACGTTCGGCGCCGAGGAGCGTTTCCGTTCCGGCTTTGAGCGTGACGGAGTCGGATGAGGCAAAAAGCGGCTGCAGCCAAGGCATGTTGCCGCGGATGAGCCACGGAGAATCCGAATAGAAATCGATGCTTCCCAACTCAGTTGCCTCCGATGCCGACACCATGATGTTTTGTCTCCTGTTTTATGAGCGGCGCCGATTATAAAAAAGCCCTCGATCCCAAAAAGACCGAGGGCAGAAAGAGAGGAGGGTTACGTCAAGGGACTACTTGCCCTTTTCAATCGCTTTGGCGGCATTCAACGCCGCGAGACGACCGGACGTCATGGCAAAGCTCGAGGCGGAACCTTCGCACCGGAGGTCGTAGGAAGAGTCGTACAGACCGCCGATATCCTGACCCACCACGTAAAGGTTCGGGATCACGTCGCCCTGCGGCGTCTTCGCTTCAAACTGCGGCGTCACCGTCACGCCGCCCAGGGTGAGGAAGAAGGCGCGGATGGCTTTGAGAGCGTAGTACGGGCCCTTCTTGAGGTTGAATTTCTCAAGGTGTTCCTTCTTGCGGCCGAATTCCGGATCGACGCCTTTTTCAGCGTAGCTGTTCACCTTCTTCATTGTGTCAAGGAGGTTCTCCGGCGGTACGCCGATCTGCTGCGCGAGTTCCTTGATGGAATCGGCCTTAAAGGCCCAGCCGCGCTGCATACCGATTTCCCAGGTCTTCGGCAGCGACTTAAGCGGTACGCCGGCCAACACGATGGCGTTAAAGGGCAACACGGCGCCTTGGTTGATCATCCGATCCATCTTTTCCTGGTCGAAGATCGTGTAGGAAACGCCGCCTGCACTCGTCATGGCGTTGTAGACATCGACGAATACCGAGCCGCGGGATTCGTTGAAGAAGCGGCGTCCGGTGTGATCAACCCAAAGCCACGGCTGAGCCAGGGCGCAGCGTCCCTGCTTTAGTTCGTCCGGGCCGGAGAACTGGTTGATCGGAGGATTGTCGGGAAGGTACGGGGCGTTACCTGCGACGGCGTGCATACCGGCTACACCCGCACCCACCAAACGGGCCATATTGATGCCGTCGCCCGTGCGGCCGTCGTTTACCGGGCCGCGCAACCAAATGGGTTCGACCATGCCGAGGGCGGACGAATCAAAGACGTACTGCGCCAGCATTTCCTTGTTCGCCGCAAAGCCGCCCGTGGCGATGATGACTTTCTTGGCGCGAATGATGTGCACGTTCCCGGCGGCGTCCGTCGCTTCAACCCCGGCTACTTTGCCGTTTTCGACGATGAGGCGCTTGGCCGTCGTTTCCGTGAGGATGGTGCCTTTGCGTGCTTCAATGTTCTTGATGAACTTTTCAATCACGGCCGCAGCGCCGCCCTTAAAAAGGTGCCACGTCATGAGGGATTCTTCCGGGCCGTACATCGTGCGGATGCCGCGGAACTGAATGCCCATGTCGGCGATTTCATCAATTGTGTCTTTGGAGCCTTCGATCAGTACGCGCAGCACGGCGGGATCGGCGCGGAAATGATGGTACTGCAGCCCCGCGTCCAGCACCTGCTGAACGGTCGTTTTAATGCCGTGTTCTTTCTGGTAGCGGGTGTTGACGCCCAGAGAGCCTTCAGGGAAGAGCCCGGCGCCGCCCAAGAACGGCAGCTTTTCGAGAACGATGGGTTTGACGCCTTTTTTGACGAGGGCGTTGGCGGCTGCGAGCCCTGCGAGACCGCCGCCCACAATGACGATGTCGGTCTTTTCATTTTTCACCGCAGCCATCGCGGATGGCACGGCACTCACTGCGGCCGCAGCAGCGGCAGAACCCAGAAACTGACGACGATTAAGTTGCATGGTTCTCTCTCCTTTTTCGATTCGAAGCGGGCACGACGCACGCTTCTTAAAGGTTGGATTGAGTGTAGGAGAGGGAAAACATCGGTGCTGTGACAAATGTCACATTCGAGGGAAAACGTGAAGGAGAGATGGGGGATTTTCACGAGCGGCGTTGCTGTGGAAAAGATGTTGATCTTGGTGGCAGAGTGAAAGGGTAATGTACATGATGATATATTATTGTGTAATACGATGTTTATATTAATGTATTTAACGATATTTATAATATTATATAACTAGGTAATAAACACTTTGCTATATCGCTAATAAACAAAATGCTGATAACAAAGTATACAATTTGCAGACACTCTGATAAACAATTTGCACCATGGCGGAGGAACATCTATGGCGTATATCAAGCGCTGGGCCGAAACGGAATATCAGCTGGCGGAGACGATTTTCAAGGCCATCATCTTCACCGGTGTTCGACAATGCGGAAAGACCACGCTTTTAAAAGTGTCACTGCCGGAGGATTCCGCTTACGTGTCATTGGATTCGGAAACCGCGCATACGTCAGCGGAAGAAGCGCCGGGAGCCTTTCTCATGAAGTATCGGAAAAAAAGTTGCCTGGGAATTGATGAAGTTCAGAAAGTACCGGCGCTTTTTTCTGAGATCAAGGCATTGGTGGATGATTCGCCGGCAGTGAGGCAATACTTGTTGTCAGGGTCTTCTGATTACCGGACGTTGCCATCGGTTCACGAGTCGATGGCAGGGCGTTTGGGGGAAGTTCGGCTGAGGCCCATGACTGAGGGCGAAATTCAAAGGCGTTTGCCGCTGTTTTTTGAACGGCTTCGTACCGGAGACTTTGAGGATGTTTCCTACGATGACTGCAATAAGGGTGTCATCCTTCAAAAGGCCATTCGCGGAGGCTTCCCTCAGGTGCTTCCGTATTCGGCAAGACAGCGTAATTATTGGTTTGATGCTTACGTTGATGCCATCGCTAAGAAAGACCTTATGGCAATCGGCGACTTCAGAAAGCCGGAGTCATTGCTTGCTTTATTGAAATTATGTGCGGCTAATTCCAGTCGGTCGATCAACCTGTCTCAGGCGGCTTCTGTCATGGAGGTGACCCGTAAGACGATGTATGAGTATCTTGCTGCCTTACAGACAATGTTTCTCATTGAAAGACTCCCCTTGTGGCAGCCACGGGTAGCGGAACAAATCGGCGCAGATTCAAAACTGATGTTTTGCGATACAGGGCTCATGAGTCATCTGGTGGGAGTGGAAGAAACGGATGCGTTGACGTTGCCGGAAGATAAAGCAAAGAGCGATCTTGTGGGGAATCTGATTGAGACTTGGGTTTATCAGCAGTTGGTTCCACTGACGGATTTGGGTAGGGAATGGTCGCTTTTTCATTTTCGTAATCGGCAAGGGAAAGAGATTGATTTCATTCTTGAAAATCGCAAGGGTGACATGATCTGTTTTGAAGTTAAGGCGAGCGAAGGCATCAAGTCAGATTACTTTAAAAATCTGCGTTGGTTTCGGGAACAGTTTGGCAAAGGGCGGCACATGAAAACTATTGTGCTTTATACGGGATATCAGGTATGCCGCTATTCGGATGATGAATTTGCTTTGCCCATGGCGTGTCTCTGGCAGTAATTTTTTGTGAGACAACGTGTGAAAAGTTTCGGAGAGAAAGTGGTTCAGAGAGGTCAGTCCGCGCAGCAGATCCTTGAAAAAGTGTTCGGTCTGCAGACGTTCCGCGGTTTTCAAAAAGACGTGATTGAGTGTGTGGCCTCAGGGCGTGACGCACTCGTTTTGATGCCCACGGGCGGTGGAAAAAGCCTCTGCTACCAAATCCCCGCGCTCATGCGGCGGGGGACGGCGGTCGTCGTGTCGCCCTTGATTGCCCTGATGGCTGACCAGGTAGGGTCCTTAAAGGAATTGGGATTAAATGCCGCGTGCCTCAATTCCACGTTGACGAGTGAAGAAGTGATCGCCGTGCGGCGTGAAGCCTATGCGGGGCGCCTTGATTTTCTTTACGTGTCCCCCGAGCGGCTCGTGATGCCTTCGATGCTGCAGTTTTTGGAGCAGCTCGATATTTCGCTTTTTGCGATTGACGAAGCGCACTGCGTTTCGATGTGGGGGCACGACTTCCGGCCGGAATACGGTACGCTGCACGTCCTGCGCGAAAAGTGGCCGCAGGTGCCGAGAATTGCCTTGACGGCGACCGCTGACACCGCCACGCGCGAAGAAATCTGCGAAAAGCTTTTGACGGAACCTCAGCGATTCGTCGCGAGTTTTGACCGCCCGAACATCCGTTACCGCGTCGTGGAAAAACCGAAGGACAAAGACGGCGCGCTGCAGCTGTTGGTGGATTTCATCAAGAATGAACACCCCGGCGAATGCGGCATTGTTTACGGGTTTTCACGCGCCACGGTGGAAGCGGCCGCAGACTATCTCTGTGCACACGGCATCAACGCGACGAGTTATCACGCGGGGTTTGACGCGGCGGTGCGGCAGGAACGTCAAAACCGCTTTCTAACGAGCGACAGCTTGGTGATGTGCGCGACGATCGCGTTCGGGATGGGGATCAACAAACCCGACGTACGGTTCGTGGCGCATATCGACATGCCCAAAAGCATTGAAAACTACTTCCAGGAAACGGGGCGTGCGGGGCGCGACGGGTTGCCTGCGGATGCGTGGATGTGCTTTGGGTTAAAGGACGTGATGAATCAGCTCCGCTTTATCGAGCAGAGCGACGCGGATGAAATTTATAAGCGCCGAAGTTCGGGAAAACTCGATGCGATGTTGGCTTTGGCGGAAACCGTGAACTGTCGTCGGCGCATGATCCTCAATTACTTTGGGGAAGAAGCGCCCGAAAATTGCGGCAACTGCGACAACTGCGTGGAACCGCCGGAGGTGATCGACGCGACGGAAAACGCCAAAAAGCTGGTGAGCTGCATTTACCGCTGCATCAAAAAAAGCGGCTACGGGTTCGGTGCACAGCACATCATCGCCGTGCTGCAGGGCGAAAAAACGGAAAAGGTGCTCCGGGAAGGGCACGACACGTTGTCCACCTTCGGGATCGGCGCGGATACGGACGCAGACACGTGGCGTCGCATTTTGAGGCAGCTTCTTGCGCGGCGCATGGTGACGGTAGATCCCGATCACTTTAACGTACTGGCGCTCGGTAACGTGAAGGGACTTTTAAAGGAAGGAGAAACCGTCAGCATCCGGCGCTTTACGGCGGCATCCCGCATGCGGCGGCGCACGAAAAAAGAACTCTATGCGTTAAATGACGACGACATGACGCTCTTTGAAGAACTCAAGAAGTGGCGCAAACAAAAGGCGGCGGAATTAGGGAAACCCCCGTACGTCGTCTTTACCGACGCGACCTTAAATGAAATCGCCAAAAAGCGTCCCAAGGCCTACAGTCAGATGGACGGAATTTCCGGCATCGGGGAAAAGAAACTCGAACACTACGGGCGCGACATCATTCGGTTGGTGTGTGACTTTGAAGGGCACGAACTGAGGGACGCCGCGGAGGTCATTCACGAGCGTTACGGCCTGACGGATTTCGGGGAAGTGGTGTTTTAAGGAGAACGGCGTGAAACGATTTTTGGCAGTAGTGTTGGCGGTTGTCCTGGTCGGTACCGCCGCGGCTGCGGAACACATCCGTTCCGATGGGCACGGCGGCTTTTGGAACTCAGACGGCAGTCACACGAGGTCGGACAGTCACGGCGGGTACTGGCACTCGGACGGGAGTCATACAAGGAGTGACAATCATGGCGGTTATTGGAATCCGGACGGCAGCCATACGCGAAGCGACGGGCACGGCGGCTATTGGTTGCCGGACGGTTCTCATGTGAAGTCGGACGGCCACGGAGGGTATTGGGAGCCGGACGGGCGTCATGTGAGAAGTGACGGACATGGTGGTTTCTATCGCTGAAGCCCGGCGACTTCAAACGTTTTCTGCAATGCGGTAGCGGCCCATATCGTTCAGGACGATAAGAGCAAAATCCTCATCGGGCGTGGTGGTGACGCAACCCAAGTCAAAAAGAGCCGTGAGTAATTCGTTTCGATTGAGATGCGGAAGGTCAGAGAGTCAGAAGACTGAAAACATCCTTGTCGAAAACCATCGGTTTGTGTTCTCGAATGCAGCGGATGAGGTCGCTAAAAATTATTTTATTAACAGGAAAGCCTCGTGCAAAGTATGATGTGGTCATATTTCTCACGAGGTTTTAGGCTCCGGAAATGTCGGGTCAACGCTTTAACTTATACCCGATCACAAAAAGCCACGTCGCGACGGCTGTGAGCACGACGGCAGCTGCGGCCACCACCGAGAGCGACACCCAGGCATTGAAGTCGCTTTGACCGAAAAAGCCGTAGCGGAAGCCGTCCGTCATGTAAAAGAAGGGGTTAAAGCGCGACAACGTTTCCCACAGGGGTGGAAGGTTCTTCACCGAATAAAAAACGCCCGAGAGGAAGGTGAGGGGCATCAGCACAAAACTCTGAAACGCGCCCAGCTGATCGTACTTATCTGCCCAGAGGCCGCAGATGACGCCGAGGCTTGCCATGATCGCCGCCCCCAGAAAGCCGAACCCCAGCACCCACACGGGGTTTTCGATATAGGGCGTCGCCCAAAGGAAAGTGGCGACGAAAACGCCTCCCCCAACGACGAGCCCGCGGACGATGGATGCCAAAATGAAGGCCGAAGCCAGCTGCCACCCCGAAAAAGGCGGCAGCTGGATGAAGATGAGGCTCCCCATGATTTTGGACTGCAGAAGAGAGGAGGCGCTGTTGGAGAAGCTGTTCTGCAGAAGCGACATCATTACCAAGCCCGGCACTAAAAACTGGGTGTAGGTGACGCCTTCGAAGGTGGGCATCCGGTCGTTTAAGAGTTCACCGAAGACGGCAAGGTACATCACCCCCATGATGACGGGTGCGAGCACGGTCTGCAGGGCGATTTTCCGAAAGCGGTGAATCTCTTTTTCAAAGAGTGTCAAAAAAGCCGCAAAGGGACGGTAAGGACAGGGTTGAGGATGGGGCATCGTTTATTCGTTCGTAAGACGCAGAAAAACTTCTTCGAGGTTGGCGGGCCCCGTTTCAATGTCGGTAACGACGCACCCTGCGGCGTGAAGTTCGTTTAAAAGAGTTCGGAGCGCGTCGGCTCCCGCGTAGGCACAGGCGTATTGATTGAGTCCCAGAGCGTTGAAGGATGCGACGTCTTCGGGAAGCGTTCCCGACACCAATGTGAATTTCAGCCGGTCGCCCGAGAAGCGCTGCAGAAGTTTCTTGGTGGAATCGAGCGCCACGAGTTTTCCGTGATTGAGAAGCGCGATCCGACCGCACAAGGACTGCGCTTCCTCGAGGTAATGCGTCGTGAGGATGATGGTGTGGCCTTTGGCGTTGAAGTCGCGCATCACCTCCCAGAGGCGGTGCCGCAGTTCCACGTCGACGCCTGCCGTCGGTTCGTCAAGCACGATGACGGGTGGTTTGTGCACCAACGCCTGGGCAATGAGGACGCGGCGCTTCATGCCGCCCGAAAGGCGAGAGACCATTTCGTCCGCTTTGTCCGCAAGACCCAGTTTCTCCAGGAGTTCGTCAATCCACGCGTCGTTATGCCGCAGGCCGTAATACCCGCTTTGCTGACGCAGAATTTCGCGTACCGTAAAAAAGGGATCAAACGTAATTTCCTGCGGGACGATTCCCACTGCGGTTTTCGCCAGACGCGGTTCGGTGACGACGTCGTGCCCCAAGACCGTAATGCGGCCTGTGTCCGGAATGACGATGCCGGAAAGAACGCCGATCAGCGTACTTTTCCCCGCGCCGTTGGGGCCCAAAAGTCCGAAGATTTCTCCTTCTTCGACGGTAAAGGAAACGTCGGCCAAGGCATGTGTCGTGTGCTTGCCGCGGTGAAAGGTTTTCGTGAGTTGCGTAATGGTAAGAGCGGCCATGGTTCAGAACTTCAGCAAATCGGCGTGAGCGGCGTAAAAGGTGTTGAAACGGTCAAAGCGCTGCAGGATGTCGGTCGTGACCGAATGTTCCAACTGGTGTGAAAACGCTTCCGCCGTCGCTTCGTCCAACTTCATTACGTTGAGGAAAAAGTCCTTCAGAATGACGCGGCGCTCCACCACCGTTTTTCCCACCGTGCGGCCCGCGTCCGTCAATTTGATGGGGCCGTAGGGTTCGTACGTGACATAGCCCGCATCCCGCAGGGCTCTGAGCGTCATCGCGACGGTACTGCGGGTGACGCCGGACTCGCGCGCGATTTTGCAGCCGCGGGCCGAGCCCCCGGTTTCACAGGACTCGCGGTAAATGACGGCGAGATAGTCTTCCTGCACCGGGGTGAGTTTCTTCGTTTCGTCAGCGGCGGCCGCTTTTTCGGCGGGCGCCGGGGAAGTCGTTCGGGGCATACGCGTCAGAGGAAAAAGAAAGGGGAAACGATCATTGTAAGAGCGCTCGAACGGATCACGAAATGGTGAAGCGCACCGGGACTTCGACGGTCAAGGGCGCCGACAAAGGGAGCTTCACACCGATCAAGGGTTCAGCTGCCTTTAACGCGGCGCGGTTCAACAACACCGAGGGGTGCGGTTTCTTAAGGACGACGCCGGTGACGATGCCGTTCCCGTCAATCGTCACCGCAAGCACCACGTCGCCTTCCGCGCCCGTCTGCCGCGCGCGGCGGGGATAGCGTTTGTGTTCATCGATCACCGCGACGATTTTGGCTAAGGCGGCGTTTCGGGCCTCAGCCGAGGTGCCCGAAGCGGTTCCTTGGGCGGGCGACGCCGAGTCGCCCCCGGACAGAGCTGCCGAGGCCTTAGTGCCGTCGCTTGCTTTCACTTCCGTCTTGTCGACGGGTAAGTCCTTTTTCACCGGTTTCTTTTTGACCGGAGGCTTTTTCACCACGGGCTTCGGCTTGGGTTCTTCAATGACTTTGGGCGCTTCGGGCGGGGGCGGAGGCGGCGTTTCTTCCTTGACGGGTTCGGGTTTGGCTTCGACTTTGACGTCGCTCGCGTCTGACAAATGTTCCACCAACGGTTCCTTCGCCGGCGTCATCGGTACAGTTTCGATGACGACCGTCGTTTCGTCGCGCAGAATGCCTTTCGTCAATTCCGGGACGGCGATCGCTTTCTGTACGACGGTGAGCAGTCCCGCCGCAAGAAGCCCCAGCGCTGCTGCGGCGACCGCAACGCGCGCAAACCGATCCGCCCGACGGATTTCAACGGCTGCGCAAGTCATTCGCGGGCTCCGGTACCGGACGCATCGCCGGGTTCACGGGTGGAAATGACGAATTTGCCGGCGCGCTTTACCTTCGCGAGATCCACGACTGCAACAAAACTCGAGAAGGGTGCCTTTTCATCCATGAAGATGTTGAGAAGTTTCTCAGGCGCCGCGTCAAGCGCTGCGGAGAGTCCCTCCAACGTCGTCACGTCGTCGCCCACCCACAAGGAACCGTCGGCTTTCACCGAAAGCACGATTTCCTGACGCTCGGAGTGTTTTTCGGCATGCTCGGCCTGCGGAAGAATGATTTCCAATACGGGCCGCGAAAAACTCATGGTGAGCACAAAGAAGATGATGAGCATGAAAAGACAGTCGATCAAGGGCGTGAGATCGATCTGCGGCTCGTCTTCAAAGTTGTCGAAAAAGTTCGGTGTCATGCCGAGAACCTCACGCGCGGGCGTCAAGGAGCGCGGAGACTTCGCCGTCGTCCGCAAAGCGTTTCGAGCCTGTCGTTACTTGAGCCTTGCGGCAGACTTCGAGCGCGCGGTAACTGTGTTCGATCGCTTCAATGTGAAAGCCCCGGAATTTCAGCATCAGGTAGTAGTAGCAGGCGAGGACGGGAATCGCGATCGTCAAACCCATGATCGTTGTGATGAGCGCCGACCAGATGCCGGACGCTAAGACGGAGGCGTTTGCCTGCGTGACGTCGCTCATCGACTGAAAGACGTCAACCATCCCCCAGACGGTTCCGAGCAGCCCCAGAAGGGGCGAAATCACGCTGATGAGCTTTAACCAGCAGAGGCCGTTCGTGACGCGCTTGAAGTTGCGGTAAAAGAGGTAGCCGACTTCGGCGCGGATGTCGTCGGAGTGATCCCCGTGCGTTTTGACGATGTCGTAGATGATGCGGATCAAGGGATTCGCCTTTTTGGGATCGATTTCTTTTAAACAGCGGTCTTTGCCGCGTTCCAAATCCAGAAAGTCGCGGCGGAAGTTGCGCCAGACGGCCGTCATGTAAAAAAGCTGCCAGAGCGACACGTAAAGCGCAAAAAGCGCAACAAGAATGAGTGCAACGCCCGCGGGTCCGATCAGCGCGTAAACGGACGCGAGTCCCTCGGAAGAAATCTGCATGATGCGTGAAAACCGGAATTAGTTGAAAAGAGGCGCCATGGCGGCGACGGCATTAAGGCAGTCCAAGCGGTCCGGATGCGTCTCGCTTTCCTTGCGGCGCGCTTCGCGTTCGGGCGTCAAGCCCCCCGCCATCTTCGTCATCATGTCAAAGAGGGCAGGGTCAATGCGCCCGCGGCACAAAAACGTGGCTTTAAGAGTGTTGCCGCGGCCTTTTTCGGTGAGGGCTGCACTCGTTTTAGCCATCCAGGCGAGCGCTTTGGGGTCTCGCGCGTTTCCGCCCATCGTGGCAAAGCAGCCGATTTTCTTGCCGGTGAGTTTGTCGGCAAACGAAGCCATGTCCGCGGGCGCATCGCCCTTATCGCACCAAAAGCCCAAAAGTACCGTGTCGTAGTGGGAGAGATCCGCCGGAGCTGTCTCAGGGGTATAGAGAACGCCCGCGGTGTAGGCGTCGGCGACGGCGTGCGCGACGATCATTGTGTTTCCGGTCTTGGACGCCGCGACGACGAGGGTTTTGGGTTTGGATTGTTCGGTCATGAAAGTGTCTCCTTCAAAAATCAAACGGGGTCGAATGACGTTAAGCCGTAAAACGCGCCTTGTCCGCCTTAAACGCGTCGACGACAGCCGGAATCAGCTGATGGTTTTCGCGGCCGACGTAGACGGAAAAAGCGACCGTTCCGTCTTTGGCGAAGAAATGCACGGAATGCGATTCGCGCTTCATGAAGGGCATCGTCACGAAGGCGATGGCAGTGATGTCATCGTACTTCAGGTGGCCGCCGATCACGGCGTCTTTGGCGAGGATGTTGTAGTAGCCCATGGCGCGCTTGCCTGCCGTGAGTTTTCCCTGAATTTCAAAAACGTGACCGGCGTGCACGAGAAAGAGCGTCACCTTCTCCCAAGCGGCCAACGCGGCCCACACGTCGTCAAATTTTTCAGAGGCGTCGCCCGCGACGAACGCGACGGCGTCTTCGGGCATCTTCTGCGCGGCTGCAAGTTCCGTCGTACCGAGGGCTTTGGCGATCGTCGCAAGCGTCACGGGGTGCGGCGCCGCCATCAGGTCGGCAATGATCTTCGTTTCGTCGGCAGTGGGGGTGATGTGCTCAGTCATGGTGGTTTCCTAATGGTTTAAAAGGTTGTCGGGTGCGAGTTCGCGCATGAAAAGCGCGCGGTCGCAGGAAGAGAGCAGTTCCAAGTCGTGCGTAATCAAAAAGACGGCGCGGCCTTTGTGGGCTTCGGCTTTTAAGAGTTCGGCAATCGTTGCCATGTTGGCGCCGTCCAATCCGCTCGTCGGTTCATCCAGGATCAGAACGGAGGGGTCTTTGGCAAGGGCACAGGCAATGACGACGCGCTGTTTTTCGCCCCCGGAAAGACTCTGCGGATGGCGTTGGGCAACGGCGGTCAAGCGTAGGCGCGTGATGAGGTCAACGACCGCGGCGTGTTCGGCGTCCGTAAGGTGCGGCCGGTGCCAGCGGGCGAAAAAGCCCCGGCGTCGGGCTTCGGCACTTTTTTTGGCAAGCACCGCGCTTTCAATTTCTTCGCGCACCGTCCGCATCTGCAGCTGATGGTCGGCGTTTTGGAGCACAAGCCCCGCGTGCGGCATCAGGGCGTCCTTGTCGACTTCCCGGTTACGAATGAAGAAGCGCCCCGACGTCGGCGTATTAAGCCCCGTGAGAATGCGGGCAAGCGTCGTTTTCCCCGTGCCGTTGTCGCCTACGAGCGCCGTGATGCCCGGGGGGACGGAAAAGGACGCGTTGCAGAAAACGGTTTTCGCGGGCGGGTAGGCAAACGAGATGTGATCCGCGGCGAAAACGGCGTCCGACGCGACGTCGTTCACCGGCACGTGCGGGAGCGTGAGACGGGAATCCGCGACATGAGCCGCCCGCAGGCCGTAGGTGCGGCGCAGCAGCGCGTCTTCGAGCATCGCAAACGGCCCTTCGGTTTTGATGGCGCCGTCCTGCATGACGATGACGGCGTCGGCGACGTCTTTGAGCCAATAAAGCCGGTGGTCGACGACGAGAATGGCGCAGCCGTCTTTTTTTAACTGCGTCAAGGTGTCGGCAAGGGCCGCAGTCGCTTCCGGATCGAGGTTCGCGCTCGGTTCATCGAGAATCAGCACCTTGGGCCCTAAGGCGAGAATGTCCGCTAAGCCCACCTTCTGCTTTTGGCCTTCGGAAAGGGCGTGAATATCCTGCTTTAACTGATGCGTGATGCCGACTTTTTCCGCCGCGGCCGTGACGCGTTCTTTGACGGCGTCGGGTGCTGCGCCGCGGCTTCTTAAGGCAAAGGCAATTTCGTCTGCGACCGAAAGCGCAAAAAACTGTTCTTCCGGATCCTGAAAAAGGGTGCCGATCAATTCCGACAACTGTGCAACGGGCGTCTCGGAAACATTTTTCCCGGCGACGGTGACGGTGCCCGTAAGCGCTCCGCCGTAAACCTGAGGTGCCAAGCCGTTTGCAAGCCGCATGAGGGTCGTCTTACCGCACCCGGAGGCTCCGGTGACGACCTTTAATTCGCCCGGCGCGACCGTGAGCGAAATCCCGTGCACGGCATTTTTTTCCGCGTTGGCGTAGCGGTAGGTGACGTTCTGAAAATCAATCAAGGGTGTCGTCATTTAGCGCATCCCCACCGACGTCATAAAGAGGTTTTTGAAAAGCACTTCCGCCGCAATCGTGAGGATCGTGATGAGGATCGTTGCAGACAAGAGCCGCGCGTCCAACGTGGTCATCGTTCTCAAGTCGGTTCTCATCGTGCGCTTGGCGGCGCCGAGCCCCTTTAATTCGCTGGCGACCCCCAGGGTTTCCGAGGATTTGAGCGCTCGAAAAAGAATCGGTGCCAAAATGAGGCGTGCCGACAACAAGGGTTGCAGCGTCAGCATGGCGGGGCCCAGGGGCCAGCCTTTGATTTTGAGAGTCTCCCACACTTGACGGATGTCGTTGGCAAATGTCGGAATAAAGCGCAGCATGACGGCGCTCGGCAGGAAGAGGCAGAACGGAAGGTGCATCCGCTCTAAGGTCGCCAACAAGTCTTCGACGCGCGTCGTGAGCGCCAAGACCATAACGGCATTCATCATCGAGAGACCGCGCAGGAACGGAATCACGAGCGACTTAATTGATAAGCCGCCGAACCCCGGAAACCAGTGTTCTATCGCGAGGCCGCAGCCCGCGGCTACCGACATCATGACGGCCATCAGAAGGTACAACACCGCCAACAGTTTCGGCCGTTCGATGAGAAGCGCGTAAACGAGCGTCGCCGCAAAAAGGATGATTTGGCTCACGAGCCCTGAACACGCCACCGTGAGAAGGGCCGTTGCCAACGTCACCGCGAGTTTTGTTCTCGCGTCCGTGCGGCGCATCAGGTTCGCATTGTCTGCGGCGGCTTTAACGAACAAATCCCGCATGCTTTAATTCTCCGACGGTTTTCCAGCCGAACCACAGGCCGATCAACGAACCCGCGTACCCCAGAATCACGATGGGGGCGACGGTCCACAATAGCTGCGGCGATTCGCGCATGAAAAGGTAAGAAACGCCCAACGACAGGCCCTTACCCACAAGGTCGTAAAGTCCCGCGGCCACCCACGGGGCCCAGGGTTTGGTTTCGCCGCCGGTGAGTTTCACGAAGAGTTCCCCGACGAGCGCCGCCAAGAGTGACGACGGGAGCAGGGTGAGGCTTCCGCCCATGAGGCACACGCTCACGATCATGCTCACCGCAGTGAAAAGCAGGAGCGTTCCGAACTTGGGTACCTTCGTCAAAAGAACGATGAGAAGCGTCGTAAACACCAGGTTTTTCGCGATGAGCGACACCGGATTCATGCCGCCGCCCGCGAGCGCAATCAGAAGGCTCGAAAGCTTGGCGGCTGCGGCAAAAACGCCGATGAGCACAAGCTCCCGGCTCTGCCAGTGACGTTTAATAGTCTTCATGCGGCGAAGTCTGTGGTTGGGTTAAGAAAGGGGCTTCCGCCCGGGGGGGGGCGGAAGGAGATCAACGGACGATTAGAAGTGGGCGTTGAACTTCATAGCGAAGTAACGGCCCGGTTCGTAGATGGCCCCTTCGTTCTGATACTTCTTGTCGCCGATGTTGTAAAGGCCCATGTCAAGCTTGTACTGCTTTTCAGGACCGAAAGCGACACCGCCCGCGACGTTGAATGTCGTAGCGCCACCGTAGCGGTAGCTGGACGAGTTGGCCCCCGTCTTTCCGTCGTCGTACTTGGAAGCAGTCTGGGTGTGGGCGAAGACATCGGTATGCACTGCAAGATCGTTGATCGTCTTGTTCCAACGAACACCGTAACGAGCCCAGAAAAGCGGCGTGCCGGTTTCGTAGGTCTTGAAGCCCTGGCCGTTGTCGTACTGTCGACGGATTAACGTAATGTTGGCATACGGTTCAAACCCTGTTTGGCCAATAAGGAAGCTTCCTGCAAGTTCCAAACCATAGGATTTTGCTTTAGCAATGTTTTCATAAATGTAATTGGATGATCCCATCATGCCAGTGCCGTAAGGTACAGATGCGATGTAATCATCAACAATGTTGTAAAACAATGACGCATCAAGCGAAAGACCATGATTGAGATAACGTGCGCCGATTTCAAAATTGTCAGAAGTTTCAGATTTGAGATCGGGATTGTTGTAAGTGGTTCCATTAGAACCCATCGAGGTCGGTATATACAGCTCCTGCAAAATGGGAGCACGATATCCCTGCGACCAGGAAGCTCTGAGAGTTGTATGCTCTAAACCATTGTAGAGAACACCAGCGTTGAACACGACTTTGTCATCATGACGTTTATCAGCGTCGTAGGTGTTTTCCACGCTGGAGCTGACCATGGGACGAGAGTATGTTTTTGTTGTCTGAGTTGCATCCATTTCTGAGCTTACATAGGTATACCGTGCTCCGTAATTGAGAACGAAATTCCCGAAGGTAGATTCCATAGATGCAAAAGCGGCATGTGTTTGAGCATGACCGTTATAGGGGGTGACTTTGTCGTAAGCCGTAGGCATTCTTGTGAATGCATAGTTGGTCGTTGACGTAGCATCCAACTTGTCATACTCAAACTCATACCCTGTAATGAGGTAATGATTTTCGCCAAGTTGCCAATCCGCTTGCGTAGAAATGCCATATTGATCGGTAGTGTTGTCAGCCATAGGCATCAGAATCATGGGCATGCCAGTTGCTTGAATATGGTTAACCATATTCTTTTTGCTTTTTTGGTAGAAAGCATCAACACGGAGACGAGTCCAGAAATCTGTTAAGTTTCTGGATTCTGCAAATACGCCGACTTTAGTGCGTTTCCATTCGGGAACGTGGACATAAAAGTCAGGATCTTCCCAGCTAATGGAGTTGAACTGATTGTCAAAATGATCCAGGGTCAACCCAACCTGGTTGTTTTCATTGACATCGTAAGCAATGAAGAGATTGGCAGACTTGGTCTCGAAATCCGTCCCATAATAAGTGCCTTTCATTTCACCTGCCGGTGTATCCAGGTTGTCGCCGGTTTCAATAGCGCCGCCCAAACGATAGTGCCAGCCATCTTTCTGTCCGGCGAGGGAAAACGCCGCCTGCTTCCCCATGGAAGAAGTGTCTAACCCAAGAGACACATCTGCTTCAAAAGCCTTCTGTCCGCTCTTCTTCGTAATGATGTTGATGGCACCGCCGATAGCGTCGGAACCGTAGAGAACAGAGGCAGGTCCCTTGATGACTTCGATACGTTCAATCTGGCTCGGATCAATCATCATCGGTGTGCCGGACATGGACTTGTGTTCGGCAATCTTCTGACCGTCGATCATAACGAGCGTACGGAAAGCGTTTTCGCCGCGGATCTTCACGCGCTTGATGCCCTGACCACCGTCGTTATTGATGATGACGCCGGGAATATCCTTCAACAGTTCGCCGACCGTGCGGGCGTTAGAACGTGCAATGTCATCGGCTGTAATCACGGACACGGACATGTTGACGTCCATCAGTTCCTGTTCCACGCGGGCTGCCGTCACTTTGACGGTTTCTGCGGACACGGTTTCTTCCGCGGCAACGGCTGCAGAAGAGGAGGCCGCAAGCGCGGCAAAAACGGCAGCAGCCGCAGCAGTGAGGTGCAGACGAGAGCTGTACTTCATGAGATTTCCTTTGACTTCCTTTTGTGGGCCTTGCGCGGGAGTTCTCCGGTTCCCGACGGCCCTTTTGGAGCGTTGTGTTGCCCTTTTTCGCTCAGAAAAGTTCAGGTTGGTCGGGGGCTTTTTGTGGGGTAGGCGCCTCGACCTCGGCATCGATTAAAAAATTCGTTATCCGTGGTGAGGATGGCCGGGGTGCCCCATCATGGAAGGCATGCCGGCGGGCATCTTGATTTGAGCGTCCGGCAGTCGTTTGGCGATGATGTCCACCAAAAGCTGCGCGAGCGTCACGTGCCAGAACTGACCCGCCACGGTCTGCAAAAGCCAATCGCCGCAGCGCGTCAGAAGTCCCGCGGAAATCCATTGTTCGATTACGTCGTTGGCGACCGTATCCACGGGTTGCTTGAATTCGGCGGCGAGGCGCTTTAAGTTGATCGCCCCCAATTCCATTTCGGACGAAATCGTGCGCAGCATGTGCCACAGGGGACGGGGAGCGGAAAGCACCATGACGGGTTTATGCCCCGCGTCAATGCCGGTGCTCCAGTCGGCCAATTTCCGATCCATCATGAAGCTGTAGCCCGCTAAGCGGCCGCCCGCACCGCAACCGAACGCAAGGCAGTCACAGGCGGACTTGCCGAGTTCGTTATAAATGTTGCGTTCGCGGTTGGTGCGGCGCCAGTGGTTGTTGGAAAGACGCTTCCACTGCGAGGCCGTGAGGATTTCGACGGATTTTGCGAACATGTCTGCTTTCATGGCGGTGTCGGCAGCGGAGGGGAGTTTTCCGAGGCTGATGTATTTCGCCAAGGGGGACTTTTCAAAGACGTTCAATTGGTAGCAGTCAACGCCGTCCAAAGGAAGGCTCGCCGCGGTGCGGAGATCGTCTTCCCACACGTCCATCGTTTGTTCCGGAAAGCCGTAAATAAGATCGATCACAACGGCGGCGTTGTCGTAGGAGCAGAGCTTTTCAAGGCGTTTCAGAATGGCGTCGCGCCCGTCAACTCGCTGCACGTTCCGGCGCACTTTGCTGTTGAGGGTCTGCACCCCGAGGGAGAAGCGGTTGACGCCCCCTTCCAACGCCGCTTCCATCTTTTCGTCTTCAAAGTGATGAATGCGGCCTTCAAGCGTGATTTCGCAGTCGTTCGCAAGCGGCAGGTAGGTTTTCACCGCGGAAAGGATGTGCTTTAAGTCCGCCGGCGCAAGGCACGTCGGCGTGCCGCCCCCGAAATAAAGAGCATGAATAAGGCCCGTCGTCTGCGCCTTTTTGTCGCTCCAAAGCTGCAGTTCCTTGATGAGGTGTTCGGCAAATTCGTGACTCGCTTCCGGCTTGAAGGGGTTCTGGTAGAACATGCAGTAAAGGCAGCGCGTTTCGCAGAACGGCACGTGGATGTAAGCAAGACTTTTCCCCGAACGCGGTTCGTCCCAGAGGCTTTCGAGTTTCTTTTCGGCGGCTTCGCCCATCAGAGGCATGCCCGCCGGGCCCGAATGAATGACGGCCTTGGCGGCAAAAGCGGCATGCAGCGGATCTGCGGCATTGGCAAAGTAAGCAGATACGTCGCCGGTGTGAAGCGCGGCGTCCATCGCGCGGGCGCCGGATTCAAACGTCGCGGCGTGTGGGTGACCGGAAGGAACGGAAGCGGACATAAAAGCGTAGTGAAAATTGACCGAGTCAGAGAAGAAGACGTTTTTTTCAATCATCTTCTTGCAAGAAAATTTATTTGAATGAGAATCTTAACGAGAATCGTTCTCAATGTTAAGCAGCTCAAACAAACGGCGCAGATTCTACGGACGGGATGTTAGGGTTGTCAAACATTGCGCAAAAAGGCGAGGTCGCAAGGGAGGTATGCAGGGTACGGATATATCATTGTTGATATATTTTTTTTGACAAGCATGAAGGAGGTTTCGGAATGAAAACTTTTGATGAAGTCTTGGCAGAGGATCTGCAAGATCCGGCGTTTCGTCGGGCATATGAAGCGTCGGAAAAGGCATTGCAGGGCTTTGATGAGATTCTCAAGGCTCGATCTGAAGCAGGATTAACGCAGGAAGACGTTGCCCGACGGATGGGGACGAGCCAGGCCGCCGTCGCTCGTTTGGAAGGTAATTTGGCTAAAGGTCGTTACCCCTCGGTGAGGTCGTTGCAGCGCTATGCGAAAGCGGTCGGCAAACGCCTCGAAATCCGATTGGTGTAGTGCCGGAAAAGGAAATGAGAGGTCATGATGCCGTCGGTCTTCGGATCGGCGGTTATTTTTTTTGGGGTGCGTCCAACGTCATGAAACTGCCATGAAAACCGAGTCGTTCCGACATATCGCCTCCCTACGATGACGGCCATTCGGAGAGCGAAATGCTCTTCGGACTTCTCAATTTTTATGGAATGACTTTTGATCATGGTTTTGATTTCCAACATCCGTCCTCTTCTTTGCGCTGCCGCGGTGGCGGCGCTTTTTGCCGCACCTCAGGCGGGGTTCTGCGCCGGGGAGGCACCTCTTGCGCAGCGTGCGGCGGCGGGTGACATTACGCAGTGGGGCGGCGCGCGTCGTCTGCAGAACGATCAGACGCAGTTGTTGCGCGATTCCATCAAAAAGCGCACGGCGAAGAACGTGATTCTGTTGATCGGCGACGGGATGGGGGATTCTGAAATTACTGCCGCCCGCAATTTCGCCCGCGGCGCGGCAGGTGCTTTCCCCGGCCTTGACGCGCTTCCCGTGACCGGTCAGTACACGCACTATTCGCTTAACCCCAAGACCAAGAAGCCGGATTATGTGACGGATTCCGCGGCCTCCGCGACGGCTTGGAATACCGGTGTGAAGAGCTACAACGGCGCAATCGGTGTGAACGTTGACGGCAAGCCGCAGACGAACCTTTTTGAACTCGCGAAGAAAGCGGGTAAGGCGACGGGGAATGTCTCTACGGCTGAAATTCAGGACGCGACGCCCGCGGCGGTCTTTGCGCACGTGACGGTCCGCAAGTGCTACGGCCCGGAAGCGACGTCGGCGAAGTGCCCCAAGAATGCGGCTGAAAACGGCGGCATGGGTTCCATCACCGAACAGCTCATTCGTGCTCGCGCCGACGTGACGTTGGGAGGCGGTATGAAGTCCTTCCTCGAAACCGGTAAGGCCGGCGAATTTAAGGATGAGACGCTGCTTTCCGCGGCTACGGCGGCGGGTTACCGGATCGTGACGGATGCGCAAGGGTTGGCAGCCGTGAAGACGGCGAATCAGAAGACGCCGCTCTTGGGGCTTTTCAGCGACGGCAACATGCCGGTGCGTCTGACGGGACCGAAGGCAAGCTATCACGGGAACCTCGACAATCCGCCCGTCGTCTGCCAAAAGAACCCGGCCCGAAATGCGTCGCACCCGACGCTCGCACAGATGACGAAGAAGGCGATTGACCTTCTCAAAGCCAATCCCAAGGGCTTTTTCCTGCAGGTTGAAGGCGCATCGATCGATAAACAGGATCACGCTGCGAACCCCTGCGGTCAGTTCGGGGAAACGGTGGACTTGGATGAAGCGGTGAAGGTCGCTTTGGACTTCGCGAAAAAGGACGGCAACACGCTCGTCGTCGTGACGGCTGACCACGCGCATTCCTGCCAGATCGTGTATCCGAACGCTAAGGCGCCGGGCCTCACGCAGGCCGTGATGACCGCGGACGGCGTGCCGATGACGGTGTCCTACGGCAATTCCGAGACGGCTGATCAGGGCCACACCGGTACGCAGCTCCGAATTGCGGCTTACGGCCCTGGAGCCGCCAACGTCGCCGGCCTCACCGATCAGACGGATTTGTTCTTCACCATGCGCAATGCGTTGGGTCTGAAGCAGAAATAATTGTTACGGAGATACCTCATCATGACGATTTCTCGTCGTTCTCTCATGGGACTGACGGCGGCTGCCGCGGCTTCCTCGCTGATGCCTTTGACGGAAGCGCTCGCGAAGACGCCTTTGGCTGATCGTCGGACGGTAGCGGAAGTTTTGGCCATGTGCCCTGAAGACATGGCGCTTGCGAGTCCTCGCATCGCCCTTTGCCGGCGCTTCCTGACGCAGGCTGCGAAAGAGCTTACGGACGCGTCGCTTTCCCGGACGATTCTGTCGATTTTTGAGAATCCCGCGCCGAAGATTGCGGCTCAGAAGGACGCACCGCTTTTCGCAAAACTCAAGGCGGAAAATTTGATTGATGCCGCGCGGACGTCGGTACAGCCGCCCGCGGGCAATCCGAAACGGTCGCCGCAGCCCTTTTGGACGGCGCCGGGTTCCGGTTGGAAGAGTCACCACGCGTACCCCGGGGGACTCGCGGTGCACTGTGCGGTGAACGTGCTCTCGGCGCAGCGCCTTTGCGACACCTACAAGGAAGCCACCGGCTTGGTGTTGGATCGGAATGCGGCAGTGGGCGGCGAATTGCTGCACGATCTGCATAAGCCTTGGGTCTTTGCTTGGCAGAAGGATCACACCTGCCGCAAGGAAGAAACGCTTGCGAAGACCGGTGAACACCATGTGCTGAGTATCGCGGAGTCGATGAAGCGCGGCGTGCCGGCGAAGGTTTGTGTGGCACAGGCTTGCGCGCATGAAGTTCCGGGAACACCTGCCGGCGAAGCGCTCGTGGCCGGGTGGTTGCGTGCGGCGGCCGTGATTGCCGGTAAAGATCCGACGGAATACGGCGTTGCAGAGAACGGCGCGTCGCTCGTGCGGCCCATCGCTTTGGAAGGGTTTGTGGTGCACCTCGCGGATCACGACTTCGTCGCAGCGGGTCCGTCCTGCCAATGGACGGCGGCGGAACTGCGGACGATTTTCCGGGAGAGGTACGGCGTGACGGCGGAAAAAGACTTGAACGCTCTTCGTAACTACGTCTTCGCAAACTTCACGGCCATGCGTCTTTACGGGCGGTATGCCGTCGGAGGGAAAAAGGCGCTGGAAGACTGCGTCGGTAAACTCATCAGGTTATAAAAGAATGTAATACCCTCGTCGCGAATGTTGCGAAACCCCGAGGCTGTTAATTTCGGGCTGTGGTCAAATAGGCTGCAGTCCGTTTGTTTTTTTTTGCAACAAACGGGGGCTTTTTTTGTCGGGACAGTAATGGTGCTGGTGCTGCGAGGCGCTTGCAGCAGCGGATGCGATGCAACCAGAATTCCGAAAGAAACTACAAAAACTGATGATTTCAAGTGCCTCACTTGCATTTTCACGGCGTAAAATGTCCCGGGTAAGGAGGCGGCGGTTCCTCCGTCCGTCTCCTTGAAAAAAGTAGGAGAGAAAAAATGCGTCTTTCAGCAGTTTTCACGGCCGTTGCAGCGGCTTCTCTGGGACTTTTGACCACGGGGTGCACGACCCCTCAGGCGACGGCGCCTTCCACCTTTACGCCGGGCACCTACACCGCCAAAGTGACGGGGCACAACGCCCCGATGACCGTCAAGGTCACGGTTTCCAAGAACCGCATCGAATCCATCGACACCTCCGACAACCTTGAAACGATCGGTGTCGGCAAGGTGGCGCTCGAAATCATGAAGGACAAGATCCTTAAACACCAGTCGCTGGGGGTGGACGTGGTGACCGGCGCGTCGATTTCGAGTTTGGCCTTAAAGCAGGGCGTGGAAGAATGCTTGGAGAAAGCAGGCGGCAACATCGACGCGCTCACTGAAAACGTGGAAAAGCATCCCGCGGGTGAAGTGACGTATAAGGCCGACGTCGTTGTGATCGGCGGTGGCGGCTCCGGCTTGGCTGCGGCGATTGCGGCGCATCAGGCGAACGCCAAGAAAGTGATCGTTCTTGAAAAGATGGGCTTTCTCGGCGGCTCCACGAACGTAAGTGAAGGCGCTTTGAATGCACCTGACCCCGTGCGTCAGGGCAAGCAGGGCATTGAAGACAGCATTGAGAAGTTCTACGACCAGACGATGAAGGGCGGGCACAACAAGGGGACGCCTTCCTTGGTGCATTACCTCACCAGCCACGCCATGGAAGAAGTGAACTGGCTCGAAAGTCTGGGGGTGAAGTTTAAGGACGAGGTCGGTACGGCGACGGGCGCTCTCTGGCAGCGCAGCCACTATCCGGCCACTCCCTCGGGCAACACCTACATCCGTACGTTTGAGCAGGTGATTCGCGACACGAACGGCGGCATCCAAGTGCTTACCGATACCCCGGTGAAGAGCATTACGACGTTGGATGGCCGTGTAACGGGTGTGGTAGCGGAAAACTTCGGGCGTAAGGTTGTGGTGGACGCGAACGCCGTTGTGATTGCGACCGGCGGTTTCGGTGCCAACATCGAGATGCGTCAGAAGTACAACACGGGCGTTTGGAAGGACGTCGTGCTCGATAAGTCGATCGGCTGCACCAACCTGCAGAAGGCCGCACAGGGCGACGGGCTCGCTATGGCGAAGAAGGTGGGCGCCGACGTAATAGGGCTCGATGATATTCAGATTCACCCGTGCGGCACGCCGGGGACGGGGCTGATGGAAAACATCCGTACTTCCGGCCGCAACCGCATCTTTGTGAACACGGACGGTGCCCGTTTTGTGAACGAAGGTGCAGCGCGTGACGTGCTCGCAAAGGCCATTTTCGCGCAGCCCAAGGGAACGTACTGGGTGGTCGTGAACCATCTCCGTTATCCGAGCGAAGACTTCGTGGATGCCAACGGTGCGACGATCAGGAATATGCTCGCCTTGGGTGCCGTGGTCGCGGCTCCGACCTTGGATGAACTCGCTGCCAAGACCGGTATGGACACGAAGAAGCTCAAGGCAAGTGTGGCGGGTTACAACGCCGTCGTAACCGGTAAGGCGAAGGATCCGTTGGGCTTTGTGGCGAACAACAAGGCCGATAAGGTTTTGGATGGCGGCCCGTGGTACGCCTGCAAGAAGGTGCCTACGGTGCACCACACCATGGGCGGCGTGCGCATCAACGACAAGGCGGAAGTGTTGGATACCCAGGGTCGCGTGATCCGCGGGCTGTATGCCGCGGGTGAAGTGACGGGCGGTATTCACGGTTCCAACCGCTTGGGCGGCAACGCCATCGCGGACGTGATGGTCTTTGGGCGCACGGCCGGGACGAATGCGGCAACGCTGAAGTAGTCGTGATGATGAGGAATCCTTGAGAAGGGTTTCTCACAAGCGAAAACAGCCGGGCTTTTCTTCGCAAAAGGCTCGGCTGTTCGTTTTTTTTGCTACGTTTTCAGACGGTATCGGGAGGCCGGTTCGTGGCCGTATTTTTCAATAATGTCGTGCTGCACTATAGTCTGGAGGCGTTTGTTGGTGGTGCTCATAGAAACGTGGCAATGACACACTCTCTCGCACGACTTTTTGTAATGAGTTTTCTCGAACCGGCGGCAACCGTCTGACGGTTGGCCGAAGGATGGAATTAAAGAAGCGGCGACACGAGGTAGCACACACCTTCCAAGAAACGCACTTTGAGCGGCCGCCGGTGCCAAGTCGCCGGATCAATGACGGAACAGCGGGCTTCGTAAGTCTTCATCAAAGCGACGAGCGACTTCACGAAAGCAGGATCAAAGACCAACAGCATCATCTCAAAATTGAGATGCAGGCTGCGGTTGTCAAGGTTCACCGTACCGAAGAGTGCGAAGTCGTCATCCACCGTAATGGCTTTCGTGTGCAGGAGTCCCGCATCAAACCGCATGATTCGGACACCTGCGTTCATCAGGCCTTCGAAATAACGCTGGCTTGCATAATGCACGAAGGTGGAGTCGTTTTTCATGGGGAGAAGGAGTCGTACATCCACCCCGCGGTAGGCCGCGTTCTGAAGCGCCACCGCCATCGCTTCGTTGGGCACGAAGTAAGGCGTCGTGATGAGAACGGAACGGCGCGCGCAGTTCACCGCCTCAATGATGAGCCGCATGTTGGCGTCGTCCGGCGCCGTGGGTCCCGAGGGGACGACGACCACCCGGGCGTCGCCCGTTGCAGGGACGGCGGAGACGGGGAGAAAGCTTACGTTTTGGCCCGCGTCATCGGGCTGCAGAGCCCAGTCAAAGGCAAGCACGAGATTTAAGTCCGCCACGGCCGTGCCCGTGACGCGCACGACGGCGTCGACCCATTCGCCCACGTTTTCGTCCTGCTTAAAGCACGCGGGGTCGATCATGTTGAGGCTTCCCGTGTAGCCCACGGTGTTGTCGATCACGATCGTCTTGCGGTGTAGCCGTAGGTCAAAGCGACCGTGCGTGGGGCCGAAAAAGCGCACGGGAAGGGCGGACAAGAGGTGAATCCCCGCATCGCGGAAATTCTTGGCCGTGGGGCTCTTCAGGAAACCGTGAGCGCCGATGTCGTCAACGAGCACTTTGCAGACGACGCCGCGGCGGGCGGCGTCAAAAAGGGCGTCCGTGACTTCGGCGACGAGACCTCCGTCCTGCCAGATGTAAAACTCCATGGAGACGGACGACTTGGCCTGTCGGATGTCGGCGGCGATGCGCCTTAGGGCATCGTCTGTGTTGCTGATGAGTTCCAGGGTACTGCCGTAACTCATCGGAATGTCGCCCAGTTTTTCCGCAAGGCGCACGAGCCCTTTGTGGCGCTGGCTTTTGGAGGCTTCTCCCGCCGACCGCGTTTTTTGTGCGAGAACCGCATTCCAACGGTCGACGGCGGCTTTCAATTTGAACTGACGCCAGCGGCCGATCGGACGTTCCCCGATCGTGACGTAGAGGATAAATCCGACGTAGGGGAGGATCGTCGTGAGGATGATCCACGCGAGAGCCGCCGACGGCGGGTGACGCGTCAAAATCACCCGCAAAATGACGGCAACGGCCAATGCAAACTGCAGGAAGGCCGCGGCCGCGCCACCGACCACCGCCCAGTTGACGGATTCAAGAAACGCTTCCATGGGACTTAACGTTGGTTGGCCGCTTCAGATTTCGCGGTAAGTTCTTCCCAGCGGGCGTATGCGGCTTCAATGAGGCCGGGGAGAGCGTCCATCCGTTCTTTGTCGGCTTTCTGACGGGCGGGTTCGCTCTTAAAGTACGCAGGGTCGCTCATCGCCGTCATTAAGTCCGTTTGTTCGGTTTCGAGCGCTTCAATTGCCGCCGGGAGTCCCTCCAATTCCTTCGTTTCCTTGAAGCTCATGCGCACACGCTGCGGCGGAGCGTTTTTCACCTCGCGCTGCGGTTTTTCCTTGGGCTTTTCCGGCGTCTTGGGTTTCTCGACTTCAAAGGCGGGACGCTGGCGGATCCAGTCTTCGTAGCCGCCCACGAATTCCATCCAGCGGCCGTCGGGCTGCGCGGGGTTCACGGGGGCCAAGACCTGCGTCACCACATCGTCCAGAAAGCGACGGTCGTGGCTCACGAGAATGAGGGTGCCGGGGTAGGTCTCAAGCGTCGCTTCCAGCAGTTCCAGCGAATCGATGTCGAGATCGTTCGTCGGTTCGTCAAGCACCAGTAAATTCGCGGGGAGCGCAAAAAGCCGCGCGAGGAGCAGGCGGTTGCGTTCGCCCCCGGAGAGATTCCCGACGGGCACCTTCGCGCGCTGCGGCGTGAAGAGAAAGTCCGAGAGGTAACTCATGATGTGCTTGCGTTCGCCGGCGACTTCCACCCAGTCGCTCCCCGGGCTGATGGTTTCGGCGACCGTTTTGGTGTCGTCCAACTGTTCCCGGAGCTGATCAAAGTAGGCGATGTTGAGGTTGGTTCCGAGTTTTACCGTGCCTTCGTCCGGGGGGAGTTCCCCGAGAATCAGTTTGATGAGGGTGGATTTCCCGGTGCCGTTGTGCCCCAAGAGCCCCAGCTTGTCGCCGCGCATCAGTTTGAAGTTGAGCCCCTTTACGATCGGGCGGTCGCCGAAGGACTTCGTGAGGTTCGTGACTTCGGCGACGATCTTGCCGCTTTTTTCACCGGCGTCGATCGTCAGGTTCACTGACCCCAGGCGTTCACGCCGGGCGGCGCGTTCGCGCCGTAAGGCTTCCAGGCGGCGTACGCGGCCTTCGTTGCGGGTGCGCCGGGCTTCAATCCCTTTGCGGATCCAGACTTCTTCCTGCGCGTGGAATTTGTCAAAACGGGCGCGTTCCACGGCTTCTGCGGCCAGTTCCTCGGCTTTGCGGGTTTCGTAGGCGGCGAAATTGCCCGGGTAGGAACGCAGCACGCCGCGATCCAACTCTACGATGCGCGTCACGGTATCGTCCAAGAAGGCGCGGTCATGCGTAATCACCATTAGAGACCGGCCGTTTTTGTATTCCCCCGTGAGAATTTCTTCGAGGATGAGAATGGTCTCAATATCGAGATGATTCGTGGGTTCGTCCAAAAGCAGCAGATCCGGTTTCAAACTCAGGGCGAGCGCCAAGGCCGCGCGTTTTTTTTCGCCGCCGGAGGCTTTGGCGGGATCGGCGTCCGGGTTGAGTTTCAAGCGCTGCAGGTATTCTTCGAGCCGCGCAATCGCCGTCCATTTTTCCCGGTCGTCGGTAATGGCGTCAAGCGCCCCGCGCGCAATGAGGCTTTCGCGGAAGGTGGGGGCCTCAGGCAACTGCGGCTCCTGTTCGACGTAGACGGAGCGCATGCCGTCCTGCAAAATGAGTTCGCCGTCGTCCAATTTGTCCCGGCGGGCAATGACTTTCAAGAGGGAACTTTTTCCCGTGCCGTTGCGGCCGATGAGGCCTACGCGTTCGCCGGCTTCAAGGCTCATGGCGGCATGGTCCAGGAGCGGGGCTTCCCCCCAGGCGAGTTCGGCGTCGGATAACGTAAAAAGCGACATGATGAATTACTGAGGCAAGGCTTGGGTAGTGAGGTCAGGCAGCTCGTCGTCGGCAGCCGCGGAATCTTCCGTGTCGGGTGCGGCGGGTTCCGCCGCTTCGTCCGTTTTCACGGGGGCGCGTTTGACGGGCGTCTGCTGAAAGCGGCGCAGGCGTTTGTTAAACGTCACGACCTGGAAGGCCTTTAAGTCTTCGGGCGTCATCGGCACGATTTCACCGCGTTCGATCATGGCGGTTTCGCTTCGGCGCGTCACTGCGGGCGATACGTCGAGGTTGTACGTAAGGTGCCCGGTGAGTCCGTCGTAATCCTCGGTGACCGTGCCGCGGGCCATTTCCTGCGCAAGGTGCAGCGCGTCCGCGCCGAGGGCGAAGAGCCGGCGGTCGAGCACGGTTGCAGGGGCCGTCGTCTTATAGGTTTCTTCAAAGGCTTCGGTGTCGAAGTTAAGCACAAAGGGACTTTCCACAAACCCTACCTGCAGCAGGTCAAACGTGAGGGCCCGCGCTTGAGAGTCGTTGACGGTATCGCCGGGGTTGACGGCGGAGGTGGCCCAGAGTCGGGAGCGAAGGGGGAGCCGCGACCGCACCAAAGAGGCGTTGGCGGCGTCAAGCGCGAGAAAAATCGCTTGGTACGGAGGTTCGGCGAGCGCGGCACGGGCCCGAAGTCCCGCTTCCGCCCGACGGATTCTCAGCTGTTGCTGACGCCAGCCGGCGGGATCGGCTTCCTGGTCAATCGGTTCTTCCTCGAGAACGTCCGCATTTTTCTTATCGACGACGAGTCGGAAGAAGGTGTTGACCCACTTATAAGCATCCACGTCGATCGTGAGACGGTCGGGAACATAACCGAGGGCGCGCAGTTTCTTTTCAAAGGCGGCGGAAATGCGGGTTTCCAAGGGGGATTTTCCGTCCAAAAGAAGCACCTTGGGGCGCTTGCCGGATTCAGTCAACCGCGGAAGGGCTTCAACGCCCAACTGTGCAACGTATTGGGCATCCTCTTCCATGGAGTAGCCCAGCATCAGAAACTGACGCGGGAACTGCCGCGGTTCGTAGCGCACGTTTTTTTCCGGCAGGTCTTCCGCGGCAACAAAGCCCGGAACGTTCGTGCGGGCGTCAATGGTGCCCGACGGGGTAAATTCCGTATCGATCAAGGTGTCGATTGCGGCGCGCCCCGCGGTTTCCGTCGTTTCGGGGCGGTTTAATTCGCGCTGCGCCTGATCGGACAAGTCCTGCGCCTCTTTTTCCCGTTTCCGCGCTTCAATTTCTTCCTCGGTGAGCGGGATTTCCCGGTCGATGTCGATCTGGTTCAAGGCGACGACGGGCAGCGGCAGAAAATCTTCCTTGGCAAGCATTTCGATCTTTGCGCGGTCAATCGGGCCGATCGCGGCCATGGCGCCTGAGGCCGCCGCTTTCTGAGCCTGATGCAGGATGTTGTCCGAGCTGTCCGGGTGGATGAGGAGGATTTCCGCGGGCTGGGTTGTTGCATAATTGCTGGCAAGGATGCCGTTGACGGCCGCCTCGGTTACCGGATAGAAAGGGGAGTCCTTGGCGGGCAGCAACACCGCAATTTTGAGGGGCTGCGCTTCGGCAGCGGGCGAGGCCGTTTCCTGCGGCATCAGTGCATCAATCGCGGTTTGTGCGGAAACGGTGCCGGAAAAAAACGCGAGTGCCGAGGCGCACAGGGCAAAAAACGAGTGGAAGGGACAGGTCACAATGCAGTCCGAAAATGTAAACAAGACGGAAAATGAAACGATCGGCGAAGCCGGGGGCGAACATCCCCTCGCCGGAGACGCTCTCATGAAGCAGGCCGCGCTGGCTGAACAAAGTTTTCCCCGTGCCGCCCTCTATATTGTAGGGCTTCCGATCGGGAATGCCGCGGATATTACACTGAGAGCACTGTGGATTTTGACGGCTGCCGATGCCGTTGCCTGCGAAGATACCCGTCAGACCCGAAAAATTCTGGATCGGTTCGGCATCCGTACGGCGACGATTTCCGTGCACGAACACAACGAAGTTCAGGCGAGCGAACTCTTGATCGAACGGCTCGCAAAGGGCGAACGCATTGCCCTTGTGACCGACGCGGGAACGCCGGCCGTGAGTGACCCGGGGGCGCGGGCCGTGGAAGCCGTGCGGCGCGCAGGCTACCGCGTCGTGCCGATACCGGGGTGCTCGGCGGTGATTACGGCCTTAAGCGCCTCGGGGTTAAAAGCCTACAGTTTTACGTTTGCGGGGTTCGTGCCGCCGCAGGCCAAGCAGCGCAAAGCCGCACTTTCGAAATATGCGCTCCGGGGTGACGCCTTCGTACTCTACGAAGCCCCGCACCGCATCAAGGATCTGATGAAGGATTTGGCGGCACAACTCGAACCCGAGCGCCGCATCGCGGTCGCGCGTGAAATCACGAAGCGTTTTGAGACGTTTGAGGTGATGACGGCTTCGGACGTTCCGGCGTGGTGCGAAAAGCATGAGCCCCGCGGCGAGTATGTGATTGCGGTGGATGAGAAAGAAACGAAGACCGGTGACGCGGTGACGCCCGACGTAGCGGCCTGGGCCGAAGCGATTGCGAAAGAATTGCCGCTCTCGAAAGCCGCGGGTATTGCCGCACGTGTCTCGGGCGTGAAGCGCGATACGATCTACCAATTTTTGGAAACGCGGCGCAATAAAACTGAGGAATAATCCAATAACGGAGAATCAGACTATGACGGATAAGAAAAAAACGGTGTCGGAATTGACGGATAAGGAGCTTTTGAAAACCGCGGCAAAAAAAGTAGCAGAACATGCTCGGACGGCGTCGGATGCTGCGAAGGAAGAGGCACTGCATCTGCGAGAACGCGAAGCGAAGAAAAATCAAACGCGGCCCGTGTGGACGAAAGCGGAAAGGGTCGGCGGCAGTGAGCCGGTGTTCACGAGCGAAGAAGATGCCGCTCATTTTGAGATCTACAACGCGACGGAACGTGGGGAAGATACGGACAGTGAAGCGATTGCTGCGATTTTGAACGGCAAGTCGCCGAAGGATCGGAAGATCATTCTGAAAAAACTTCTTGCGGACGAAAAGTCGAAGGAAAAGAAGGAACGTACTGGTATCGATCCTGATGAAGAGCTGTCGCCTGATTGGCGACGCGGCGGTTATCCCTACAGCCACCGGTTGGATCGCAAACGTTACGAACGGGAAAAATTCGGTCTTCAGGTGGAACTTTTGAAGCTGCAGACGTGGGTGAAGGAAACCGGGGCGCGCGTCGTCATTCTTTTCGAGGGACGCGATGCTGCGGGTAAGGGCGGCACCATCAAGCGCTTCATGGAACACTTGAATCCTCGCGGCGCACGGGTGGTGGCGCTGGAAAAACCCACATCCGCCGAAAGCGGCCAGTGGTATTTCCAGCGCTATGTAGCGCATCTGCCCACGAAAGGTGAAATCGTTCTTTTTGACCGCTCTTGGTATAACCGCGCCGGGGTTGAACGCGTGATGGGCTTCTGCACGGATGAGGAATATCAGGAATTCATGCGTGAGTGCCCGGACTTCGAGCGATTTCTCGTGCGTTCCGGGATTTATCTCGTGAAGTTCTGGTTCTCCGTGTCGCAGGATGAGCAGAGAAGGCGCTTTAAAGAGCGCGAGCTGCATCCTCTGAAGCGCTGGAAGCTCTCTCCCATTGATAAGGCGTCTCTTGATAAGTGGGACGACTACACCCGCGCCAAGGAAGCGATGTTCTTTACGACGGATACGGCGGACTGTCCTTGGACGGTGGTTAAGAGCGACGACAAGAAGCGCGCCCGCTTAAACGCCATGCGGTACGTACTGAACCGCATTCCGTATGCCAACAAGGACGCGCAGATCGTGGGAACGGCCGATCCTCTCATCGTCGCCCGCGCCAGCGCCGTGTTTGAAAACGGCGTGTCGCCTGTGGGGCGGATTCTGGCGGAGAAGAAGGCGAAGAAAGCCGGAAAGACGAAGAAGGCGTAGCCGATTAAGACGGCTCTCATAGCAGGGAATTTCAGGCGCAGAGCCGCGCCCGTACGTGCCGAGATTGCTCTCTTGTGGTCTCGGCATTTTTGCAAATGTTCAGTCAAGAGGTGCCCCGGCGGAGAAATTCGCTCACAGGGCGGTCGTCGGCAGAACAAGGTAGTCGCGGTTGGTCGGATCTGGGCAAAAATCTAAAGGAAAGTCGGGCATTTTTCTAAAGCTCCCTGTAGCTATTCGATCGAACTGTGAGCGTAGAGTACTTTGTTATACTTCTTTGTGCTACTAACTAGTATAACGTTTGCTAAATAAGGCTATTAATTAACTCATGGACCTCGTCAAGCTTCCATCGCCAACGGAAAGGTA